>NZ_QAIU01000394.1:25262-31266 GCF_003061205.1 Pseudomonas sp. HMWF006 | reverse complement strand
GAGGGAGAGGGAACTGACCGAGTGGTTTGTGCAAGTTACATCGACCTGAACGTCCGGAGTCGAACTCAGGTTTTGAACAGCACCTGATTGAGAGGTCGGCCGTCGAACTCAGGTTTTGAGCAGCCACTGATTGACAGAACCGGAGTCGAACTCAGGTTTTGAACAGCCCCCGATCGGCTCCCTTCCCCCTCGCCCCCTTGGGGGAGAGGGTTGGGGTGAGGGGGTAAGCTCTTGATCTTCACCACACCCGAGTGGTTCACACATGACAACACAACAACTGTTCCTGGGCATCGACTGCGGCACCCAAGGCACCAAAGCCATCATCCTCGACGCCGCCAGCGGTCAAGTCCTCGGCCAGGGCGCCGCCGCCCACACGATGATCAGCGGCGCCAACGGCCGCCGCGAGCAAGACACCCAGCAATGGCTGGAAGCCTTCACCCTCGCCACCCGCCAGGCCTTGTTGGCAGCAAATGTCGATGGCCAGTCGATCCTCGGCATCGGCGTCTCCGGCCAGCAACACGGCCTGGTCTTGCTCGACGATCAGGGCCAGGTACTGCGCCCGGCCAAGCTTTGGTGCGATACCGAAACCAGCGCCGAAAACGACCGCTTGCTCAAGCACCTGGGCGGCGAAAAGGGATCGCTGGAACGCCTCGGCGTGGTCATCGCGCCGGGCTACACCGTGTCGAAACTGCTCTGGACCCAGGAACAGCATCCGGCGGTTTTCTCGCGCATCGCCCACATCCTGCTGCCCCATGACTACCTCAACTTCTGGCTCACCGGCCGCGCCTGCAGCGAATACGGCGATGCCTCGGGCACCGGTTACTTCAATGTGCGCAGCCGTCAGTGGGACTTGCAATTGCTGCGCGACATCGACGCCAGCGGTCGCCTGCAAGCCGCCCTTCCGGAGCTGATCGACGCCCACCAGCCGGTCGGCACGATCCTGCCGAGCATTGCCGAACAGCTCGGCCTCAACCCCGCCGCACGGGTATCCAGTGGCGGCGGCGACAACATGATGGGCGCCATTGGCACCGGCAACATTCAGCCCGGTGCAATCACCATGAGCCTTGGCTCGTCGGGCACGGTGTACGCCTATGCCGACGCGCCCACCGTCAGCCCGGATGCCTCGGTCGCGACGTTTTGTTCTTCCAGCGGCGGCTGGTTGCCGCTGATCTGCACCATGAACCTGACCAATGCCACCGGCGCGATTCGCCAGTTGTTCGACCTCGACCTGGAACAGTTCAACACGCAGGTGGCCCAGGCGCCGATCGGTGCCGAGGGCGTGACGCTATTGCCGTTTTTCAATGGCGAACGCGTCCCCGCCCTGCCCCACGCCAGCGGCAGCCTGCACGGGCTGACGCTGGACAACCTGACCCAGGCCAATCTGTGTCGCGCCGCCGTCGAAGGCACCACCTTCGGTCTGCGCTACGGGCTGGATTTACTGCGCCACAATGGTTTACAAAGCAGCAGCATTTGCCTGATCGGCGGAGGTTCGAAAAGCGCGGTGTGGCGGCAGATCGTCGCCGACATCATGAACACCCCGGTCATCTGCACCGAACAAAGCGAAGCCGCCGCCCTTGGCGCGGCGATACAAGCGGCGTGGTGCGAATCCTGGTCGAACGGCCACGAAGACACGCTCGCCGCCCTGTGCGAACGCTGCGTGAAGCTTGACCTGAACAGTGAAACCCTGCCGGTCGCCGCGAATGTCGCGGCGTTCCAGCAGGTCTATGAACGCTATCAACAGCATGTCGCAACCCTATAAGAGCGAACAATTATGTATCTGGTGTGTGGCGAAGCCCTGTTTGATTTCTTCAGCGAAGACGATGCCAGCGGGCAGGCGTCGAAAGTCAATTTCAAGGCGATTGCCGGCGGCTCGCCGTTCAACGTCGCCGTGGGTCTGCGCCGTCTTGGCGTGGACTCGGCGCTGTTTGCCGGGCTATCTACGGACTACCTCGGCCGACGCTTGCAACAGGTGTTGCAGGAGGAAGGCGTGCGCCCGGACTATCTGGTGGATTTCGCCGCGCCGACCACCCTGGCAATGGTCGCCGTGGGTGCCAACGGGGCGCCGCACTACAGCTTTCGCGGTGAAGGTTGCGCGGATCGGCAGTTGAGCCTCGCCCACCTGCCGTCACTGGATTCGCAGGTACGTGGTTTGCACATCGGCTCGTTTTCGCTGGTGGTGCAGCCCGTCGCCGATACCCTGCTCGCTCTTGTCCAGCGCGAAAGCGGCAAACGCCTGATCACCCTCGACCCGAACGTGCGCCTCAATCCGCAGCCGGACATCGTGCTGTGGCGCGAGCGCGTGGCGACGCTGGTGCAACTGGCCGACATGATCAAAGTCAGCGACGAAGACCTGAGCCTGCTCTACCCCGAGCAGGATCCGCAGCGCGTGATCGAAAGCTGGCTCGAACATCGCTGCCAACTGGTGTTCCTCACCCGTGGCGGCGAAGGCGCGAGCGTGTTCAGTCGTGCGCACGGCTCGTGGTCGGTGCCAGCCTGCTCGGTGAAGATCGCCGATACCGTCGGCGCCGGCGACACCTTCCAGGCAGCGCTCATCACCTGGCTGACCGAGCACCGGCTGGATTCGGTTGAAGGCGTACAACAACTGAGCCGCGAACAGATCGACGCCATGCTCGGCTTTGCCGTGCGGGCGGCCGCCCTGACCTGCAGCAAGACCGGTCCGGATCTCCCCTATCGTCACCAATTGTCCTGAGCGCGTAGACTGTCGCCCTTTTTCACGCGCATGACGGGATGACGGCTTTTGAATTCAGGGCAGACGGTTGGACTTCTGGTACTCGCGACACTGTTGACCGGGTGCGGCACCTCGCCGCCCCGTTCCCCTGAAAACATCTGCGAGATCTTTCGCGAAAAGAGCGACTGGTACGACGCCGCACAAGTCACGCAACGGCGCTGGGGCGTGCCGATTCAGGTGCCTTTCGCGATCATGTATCAGGAGTCCGGTTACCGCTACGACGCCAAGACCCCGCGCAAATACCTGCTCTGGGTGATCCCGTGGGGCCGCGTATCGACCGCCGCCGGTTATGCGCAAGCCAAGGACGAAGTGTGGTCCGACTATCAGAAAAGCACCGGGCGCAATTGGGCCGACCGCGAGGACTTCGACGACGCAATCGACTTTGTCGGCTGGTACATGGACAAGACCACCTCGATCAACGGCGTGTACAAATACGACGCCTATAACCAGTACCTCAACTACCACGAAGGCTGGGGCGGATTCCGCAACAAGACCTACGCCAGCAAAGCCTGGCTGATGCCGACGGCGCGCAAGGTGCAGAGCCGTTCAGACCTGTATGCGCAGCAATATGCCGGATGCAAGGAGGATCTGAATCGCGGCTTCTGGAGCCGGTTCTGGCATTGGCTGTAACAGCCATTTCAAGGACTCCATCGCGAGCAGGCTCACGCCTACAGGGGATCTGCGCTGAACACTAATCTCGTGAACACCAAAGAAACCTGTGGGAGCGGGCTTGCCCGCGATAGCGCTCGATCAGACGCTACAGATCGAAGCCTTACAACAGCGAAAAGTTGTAACTCACAATCAACCGGGTCTCATCCACATCCCGGGCGAACTGCTCGTAGTTGGTGCGGTAAGTCGCATTACGCAGGCGCAGGCTTACATCCTTGAACGTGCCGGTCTGAATCACGTACTTCAATTCGCTGTCACGTTCCCACTCTTTGCCTTCCTGATCACTGCCCGGCACCTTGACATGGTCACCGTTCACATAACGGGTGAGGAAACTCAGGCCATTGATGCCGATTGCCTTGAAGTCATAGTCATAACGCAACTGCCAGGAACGCTCCTGCGCGGCGGCGAAATCGTTGACCTGGACGTAGTTGACCAGATACGGATTGCTGCCATCGAGGTACGGCATCGAGTTGTCGCCGTTCATGCGCTGCCAGCCGGCGCTGAAAGTGTGGCCGCTCAACGCGTAAGACAGCATGCCGCTCAACGCTCGGTTGTCGATGGACCCGGCCTTGGCATCGCCGCTGTCAGCGCTCTTCAGCAAACGCAGATCCGCCTTTAACACACCATCGCCCAGCGGCTGATTGCCCAACAGCCCGACGAAGTGCTGGCGATAGATATCTTCCAGTTCCGCGTAGTGATACTGCGCGGTCAGGCGATCATTGATCTTGTAGTCGACGCCGTACATGTCGAAATGATCGGCGGTGGTGTTGCACGCGTAGCGCTTGTTCTTGCAATGCACGCGGATGTCTTGCGAATCGCTGGAATCGCGCGCGGTGTACTTGTCCAGGCGCGCAGCCATGAAGGTCAGGTCCTGCACTTCCCTGGAAGTGAGCATCGCACCGTTGAACATCGTCGGCAGCAGGCGACCGTCGTTGTACTTGAGCAACGGCAGATCCGGCAGCAGCGCGCCGTATTTCAGCACCGTGTCCGAGACCTTGACCTTGGCGGTCAGGCCCATTTTTGCGTACTGACCTTTCGAGCCGCGTGGGTTGTCACCGCTCGATGGCAACAAGCCGCTGTTGCTGCGATCAGGGCTGGAATCGAGTTGCAAACCGAGCATGCCCAGCGCATCGAGACCGAAGCCGACCGTGCCGTCGGTGTACCCCGATTGCAGATTGAGAATGAAACCCTGAGCCGACTCTTCACGCTTGGAGGCGCCCTGATCGTTCGAGGTGTGCCCATCACGGAAATCGCGGTTGAAGTACACCGTGCGCGATTCGATTTTCGCCGTGGTGTCTTCAAAAAATCCGCTGGCCTGAGCCTGCGCGGCAAAACCGGCGCACAGCACAACAGCTCCGAAGCCAAACGACTGGCGCGGGGTGATCAGGGGGAATGGGGGACGCATGAAAAACTCCAACAATGCAGCGTTTGCGCAGAGGCGCAATAAGCCAGAAAAATAGCTCCCGTCCCGGGTCAGGCTGAGCCGGGAGAAAGTGAACACGCAGGGGTGAGTCGCAATGATGGCAGATGGCTTTGACGTGCCACAGGCGACTTTAGTCTGAAACTGACTGATGATTCTTCAGTGCCGGTTCGGACAGAACCGTGTTAATTGCGCACGCACGCTCGCCTGAAGCACGTGTATTCATTAGGCCAAAGGCTTTATGTAAGGGTTTTCCCTATGCCATGAACACCCCGCCCCTACGGCATTTGCGCCTTGAATGAGGCGATTTAATCCTGCACCATCTGTCCCCTGCTTATTCAACGGACGGAATTCAAGGCATGCTGGACGCCAACGCAACCCACATTACCCTCACGCTTGAAGGCGCCAACACCGACCTGCAAGTCCTCAGCTTCACCGGTCGCGAAGCCCTCAACGAACCGTTCCGTTTCGACCTCGAACTCGTCAGCGCCCGCCCCGACCTCAAACTCGAAGAACTGCTGCACAAGCCCGGCGTCCTGACCTTCGGCCCTACCGGCGAAGGCAAGATCCACGGTCTGGTCTATCGCATCGAGCAAGGCGACTCCGGCAAGACCCTGACCCGCTACAGCATCAGCCTGGTGCCGCAACTGGCCTACCTGCAGCACAACCATGATCAGCAGATTTTCCAGAACCTCACCGTTCCGAAGATCATCGGCCAGGTGCTGGAAGATCGCGGCATTCTCGCCGACGCCTACAGCTTCCAGCTCGGCGCCGAGTACCCGGAACGCGAGTACTGCGTGCAGTACGACGAATCCGACCTGCATTTCATCCAGCGTTTGTGTGAAGAGGAAGGCATTCACTTCCACTTCCAGCACAGCAGCAGCGGGCACAAGCTGGTGTTCGGCGACGATCAGACCGTGTTCCGCAAACTCAAACCGGTGAGCTACCAGCAAGACTCCGGCATGGCTGCCGACAAACCCGTGATCAAGCGCTTCAACCTGCGCCTGGAAACCCGCACCACCCGCGTCAGCCGCCGCGATTACGACTTTGAAAAACCGAAGATCCTGCCCGAAGGCGCGGTCAAGTCCGAGTTCGCCCCAGACTTGGAGGACTACGACTACCCCGGCCGCTTCACCACCCGCGAGCGCGGCAAGTTCCTTTCCACC
>NZ_QAIU01000394.1:17549-25252 GCF_003061205.1 Pseudomonas sp. HMWF006 | reverse complement strand
ACTACAAACTCGCCGAAGGCAAAGGTGACGAACCGAGCCTGACCAGCGGCCATTTCCTCACCCTCGCCGAACACCCGCGCGCCGAATGGAACGACCTGTGGCTGCTGCTGGAAGTCTTCCATGAAGGCAAACAGCCGCAGGTGCTTGGCGAAAACGTCACCAGCGACGTCACCGACAACAAAAGCGATTTCCATCAGGGCTACCGCAACAGCTTCGTCGCCACCCCGTGGGATGCGCACTACCGCCCTGCCCTTGAACACCCCAAACCAAAAGTCCTCGGCAGCCAGACCGCCGTCGTCACCGGCCCGGCAGGCGAAGAGATTCACTGCGACCAATACGGCCGCATCAAGGTGCAATTCCACTGGGACCGCGACGGCCAGGCCAACGACAAAACCACCTGCTGGATGCGCGTCGCCAGCGGCTGGGCCGGCGCAGCCTATGGCGGCATCGCCATTCCGCGTATCGGCATGGAAGTCCTCGTCACCTTCCTCGAGGGCGACCCCGATCAACCGCTGGTGACCGGTTGCCTGTACCACAAGGAAAACGTCGTCCCCTACGACCTGCCGGCGAACAAGACCCGCAGCACCTTCAAGACCCTGAGCTCACCGGGCGGCAAGGGCTACAACGAGTTCCGCATCGAAGACAAAAAAGGCGTCGAGCAGATCTACATCCACGCCCAGCGCGATTGGGACGAGAACATCGAGCACGATCAGAAGATCCGGGTGGGCAACGAACGGCATGACACCGTTGAAGCCAACACGCTGAGCGAGTTCAAGGTTGAAGAGCACCGGATTACCCATCTGGATCGAATCAGCGAAATGCGTGCGGATGATCACCTGACGGTTGCGGTGACTCAGCATGTGAAGGTGGGGACTGCGCAGTTTGTTGAGGCTGGGACGGAAATCCATTACTACGCCGGCCAGAAGGTTGTGGTCGAAGGCGCGATGGAACTCACGGCCAAGGCTGGCGGGAGTTTCGTTAAGGTCGACGCGGGTGGCGTGACCATCAGCGGCGCGGAAGTGAAGATCAATACCGGCGGCTCGCCTGGGGTTGGGACGCCTGCGGCACCATTGCTGCCGGGGCCGATGAAAGTGGCGGATGCCGATAAGGCTGGTACGGTTCTTATCCCGCTTCCCAAACGCCTGAACGAGTCGGGTATCACGCCGTTATGCGGAAAACAAAGCAACGGCGCCTGCAGCCGTAAGGATTGCACATGCATGTAAAAGCGCTGAGCGCCCTCCTCGAAGCGCCACGCCATGGGTTCGAGGAACTGCCGAGAGAAAGCTCCGACCTGACCCTGTGTTTCATCATCGATCGCGTCCGCCAGCCGGAAGCAATGAGCCGATTCTACCGTGTCGGTGAGCCCGTAGACACCCAAGGTCTGTTTCTCAACACCGACTTCGCTGAAATCGCCGCTGAAGGCCCTCTCTGGCTGGTCGCTCCGTGGGGCAGTCGACTCGCAGCCGAAGCGGCAAAGCTCTGCGAAGAAAATTTCTCCGGCATTGCCCTCTCCACAGCAGACCCAGCCAAGGCGCTGGCACATGCCCGCTGGCTCCTGCGTGCCAATGATGGCTCAGGCGGCCAAAGCCTGTTGAGTTATCACAAGCCAAGCCTGTGGGCCGCGCTGGCCTACACCGCCGGTGAAAGTTCGCATCAGCTTTTCGGTCCTTGGCAACACGTATACAGCCCGGCACCGGTCTACTTCGGGCGCAATCGCGGTCGCTGGCTCAGCTGGCGGCCCGTTTCGGAACTTGAATGGCTGGGCGACGTCTCAGCGTTCAACCTGCCGCCAACAGCGCCAAAGGTTCAGGAGCATCTGGGTTGGGTTTACTGGGTAGACGAGCAATACGCTGCCTACGGTGAACCCTCCGACGAACAACTGCCCAACCTCGTGGAAAACCTCAACGTGCTGGTTGCCCACAACATTTACGAAGGTCGTCATTTACTGAAACTGGGCCAAATCACCAATGGCCCGCTGCTCGAAACGCAACCTCAGGCAATGGCCATCCTGCAATCCAGGGAAGAGTCGTTCATCAAAGTGCAGCAGTTGCAGCAACTGTTTACCAGCGCTTCTTGATGAACCCGTCCGTAAAGAATGAATGGAAGCGAAATGGAAACTGATATCTCGGAAGCACCCAAGGTAGATTTCAATAAACCAGCTGCGAACCCATCGACTTCAGCGGTACCTGTCGAGAGCAAGCCCGCCCTGGAACTTGATCCCCAGCCTGAAGCGCCTGACAGTTGTTCCAACGCGTTCGACCAGATAAAGACGGCCTGCTCGACGGAATATGGCGAAGTGATCTACGCCACCAAAGAAAAAATGTTTTACCTGTTGCCTAAGCGTGCGGCCAGCTCGATCAAAGAGGCGATGAATGAACTCGAGCAACATATCAGCGCCAGCAAGTCTCCAGAAGAACGACTCAAGGGGATGAACACCGCAGGGCTTCTGGAATACTTCCTGGAGCCGAAGCTCAGTAACTTCCTGCAAGGTGAGCAAAAAAGCCGAATGCTCGAAATCGAGGCTCAGGAACCCGATATCGCGCAGCCCGCCATGGCTATGCGATTGAAGGCTGTCAGCCGAGAGGCTCGAAACTCCACAGCGCTGGACAAACTGCCGGACCAAAGCGAATACGCTCGCAATCGGGAGCTTGCCAATCAACAGCAAGCGAGCCTGCTTGAAGCCAACTTTGATGGGCAGAAACTGCAGCGCCTCTACAACGAATGGAAAAAGCTGAAAGCGGCTGCGGTCGCACAGGCAAAAATTGCTGGCTACACCTACGAAAGCGGCAACCTGTTTTCCCCAGGGGCGATCGAAGCAAGAAATCGCGTGCAGACTTACTTGAAGGCCCGCGCTGCGCTGACCAAGAGTGGCAAGTTGACGACTCTGAAAGAGGCAGACTTTCAGAAAAACAAAAAGGCCTATCTGGACGCCACAAACTGCGTCATCGATGGCAAAGCCCGGATGTGTGGTTATTTAAAGGAAGTCGCCAACGAGCGCGAAAAAGTCGAAAAAGACTTTGCTTCTTATATCGATGCAATTTTGAAAGTTGCCGACTATGGGCTGGCCCTACCGGAATTTGCGCTAATTCCTGACACTGGCGACATCAGCGCAGGTATCGAGAAATTCAAGGCATATCTCGAGATGGAGCAGCGGCAGATCAAGCTCACGGAGCAGATCCGCACGAA
Organism: Pseudomonas sp. HMWF006; assembly: GCF_003061205.1. Classification (NCBI taxonomy): domain Bacteria; kingdom Pseudomonadati; phylum Pseudomonadota; class Gammaproteobacteria; order Pseudomonadales; family Pseudomonadaceae; genus Pseudomonas; species Pseudomonas sp. HMWF006. Next base: position 22,066 of record NZ_QAIU01000394.1, on the reverse strand, counting down.
ATATAAAGCTTGGATTGACGCCAGCGGGCAAAACGTCGCGGCACCTGCAGGTATCGTGGAGGCGGAACGGGCAGAATGGCAGCGCATTCAGCAAGATCGCCTGCAACTTCGCGATGACGCAGAGGCTGCAGTGGCCGCAGCCCTGCCGCTGCGACATCTGCTGTGGGAGCCCGAGCAATTTCAGCCGAAACCGGAAGAACGCTTGGTCAAAGCAGGCTTTCCTTTGCGCGAAGTAGCACTTTTCAATAGCCCCAACAGTCCTGTCAAACACCTGAGCCTGCTCAATCTCGAAGGCATCACAAAGGTATTGAAAAAGGACGCGAGTGAAATCGGCGCCAAGGCAAGCAAAGACTTGCAAAAACTTCCGGGGAACAGCACCGGGAAAGCAACGTCGGACACTGACGACAATCCTTTCCATGAGTGGCTGCGGCTTGAAGGTGCACTCGCCATCAAAGATCAGCAGAGTGACTGGTTTGATGAGAAAGGCTGGTTTGATGTGGAAATGTTCCACTCTTACCTGAAATCGAAGAACTACAAGGTCGAAACCTTTGAGGATGCCGGAGCCCGCAAGGATTGGGGACTTCGTCTTCGTCAGTTGCTGTTCAAGGAAGAAGTCAGAAGCTCCTTGCGCCTGTTCGACAATAGCCCTCAAGCTCAACTCGTGCGTTGCCTCACACCGCCACAGCCATCAATCCACACCGGCGCCAAAATAACCGGCCCGACATTCAGTGTGGCGGATAACTTCAAAGCCTCCGCGAAGGCTGAAGTGAGTCTGGGCATTGACCTCGCCCGTGGCGAAGTTGAATTGATGAAAATGGATCTTCCGGGCAGAGATCAGGCCAAAGACATCCTGATCCCTTACCTCGACTATGAGAAAAACCGCAAAAACCTGAATCTAGGTCGGTTCTCGATCCATCTGGGCGCCAGAGCCTGGGGATACACCGGCGCCACCCTCCTCCTTTCCTCCAGCGTGCAGTTGGGACGTGCAAACGTACAAGGCGGCCTGAACCTACCGGAAATCACCGACGCAGAACGACCGGATACGACACATGCAACCGCTGCAACCACGAGAAGCGAACCGGTGCTGGAAGGTAACGCGGCAAAAGTTCGAGTAGAGGACGGCGCCAAAGCCAAGTTCAACCTCTTTGCGGGAGTGCAGGCAGGAATTCTACTGACAGGCGCCTTGAACTGGGCGCCGCCAAAGGAAATCGCAGCATTGCGCACCGCGCCTTCACCAGGAATGGCCAACAGCGTCAACAGCACCAAAGCCAGCCAATGGTCGAGTCTGGCGCGACTGACCGCCGGTTTCACCGCCGCATACGGCCTCGGTGCATCAGCAGACATCGGTATTTCCTTGCACGAAGGCCGCTTCATCATGCGGCTCAAGGCATCCGTCATTGTCGGTGCCGGAGCCGGCGGCGAATTCCAATTCGAAGTCGGTTATGACGGTGTCACTGACCTGATTAACATCCTGCGCCGTGAGATGCACAAAAATCAGGATAAATCGCTGATATTTGTTACGGATGAAGCTGCTGAGTACATCGACAAACTGAACTTCCTAGGTGCTAATGGCTTTGAAGTCGCAATGTTTTACATGCAAGGTGTTGATATCGTAATGTCGTTGTATGAGGCGTTAACCGGTGGAGGAAAAGGGGCGACGATCGCTCATACGATTATGAACTATCGTAATCAAACTGAACTGGACCAATGGATCTTAGCAGCAACCCCTGGTGCGCTTGGCCCTATGTTCATGACCCTAACCTCTGAGGCAAACTCCTTTAAGATTGGAGAGTATGGGGCCCAGGGGGGTGTTATTAAACCTGCGGAAACGGAATACTCGAAAGCTCAATGCCACTTACTCCAACAGCAAGCTATCGAACGCATACTTGGACTTATTGTTCGGCAAGCTGAAACACAAGGAACAGTTACCCTTGCACAAGCTCAATTTGAAGAGGCGTGCATGAGCATGAATCGCTTCGGGACAAAAGATACCAGCGACGCAGAGCAAACTTATTGCGAAAACAGATTGAGCATGGATAACTTCATGTCTGAAGCTGTCCTAAGACTAGTTAGCGTTGATAACGACAGAATGCGCAGCCGATACAAAAAACACGTTGAGGTTCTTGGTGCACGCATGGACGGATATTGCAAACGAACAAGATATTATGGCAATACATTCCTTCCGAGCGGTCAAGTCACTTATGCTGGCCCAAAGCAATAATTAGAAGACTATTTTTATGCCAATCAAATCTATATTATATGCAGGATTACTTTCCCTAACTTTGTGCAGCCAAGTGCATGCCGATCTCTCCTCATCACAGAAAGAAGCAAAAGAGAGAGGTTTACTACTATACAATCAATATAAACCTGCAGCTGCAGATTTAAAAATTGCTGCGGAAGCAGGTGATGCCGAGGCTCAATATTATTTAGCAGAAGAACTTCGACAGCAAAAACAATACGTTACTGCCGAGGCTCAGAAATGGTATGAAGCTGCAGCACTGCAAGGCGATTTGTACGCAATGTTACGGCTTGCGAAATCAAATAACGACTTATGCGAGGTCATGAACAACTGCCCTCAGGGCTCGAAAAAACGCACCGACTGGTTGCATTTATTAAACAAAGAATCCGGACAAAAGGCAGATAATGGTGATGGCGAAGCAATGTACATTAAATATCTGTCGTCTGGGCAATTAGAGTGGCTGGAAAAATCCGCAGCAGCTAACTTCCCCAGAGGCCAGTGGCTTTTGGCAAATCGCTACAAAGAAGGTGAAAAATTTTTTCTGCCTTGGAAACGAACTGAAGAAGTCGGACGTTGGTTAAAAGCGTCAGCTGAAAATGGTTTCCCCGCAGGAATGCTTGAATACTCCGCATTTCTTTATGAAAACGGTGGCGATATCGGGGTAGCCCGGCATTGGATCGAAGAGGCGGCAAAAACCGGGTACGAGGCTGGCGTCAGCAGCTACGGGGCCTATCTTGCTCATGCCCCTTCCCTATATGACTTTCCGCTTGACCTAGTAAAAGGCTACGCACTGACATCATTACTGAAGGAACTTGATGGCGGTGGGAATATACAGCCTTACGTAGATGAAGTTCTGCCAGAAATTTCTGAAAAAATGAGTGCTGAGCAGATAGCAGAAGCCAGGGTATTTGCACAGCAGTGGAAAAACACGCATCCTCCCCTTTCCTTTTACCCCGGAAAATATGGATTGTGACGAAACATTTTTATTCTGCAAAAGCAACGCGCCTTACAAGAATATTGTGTATGGGTTATTTCATATTTTTGACTTCGTTCATGTTTTCCAGTTACGCGTCGGCGCAGTTGAGCCCCCAACAACAGGTAGCAAAACTGCAAGGAATCAAGCTATTCAATCAACATAAAAAAGCCGAGCGCGAATTACGCATTGCGGCAGAGGCTGGAGATACTGAAGCACAATTCTATTTAGCCGAAGAACTCCGACAACAAACAATAACCCTTAATGCTGAAGCTCTTCAATGGTATGAGGCCGCAGCCACCCAAGGCGACCTTTATTCGATGATTCGAATCGGCCGAACCAATAACGACCTATGTTTAACAATGAAGAATTGTCCAATAGGAAAAAAAGAACCAAAAGAATGGTTGGCTGAAGCGACGAGAATCGCGAAAGACAAATCCGATCGCGGTGATGCGGAAGCTCTTTATATAATGTATGAGTTGACCGCCGAGAGAGAGTGGTTAAAGAAATCAGCACTCGCAGGTGATGCAATCGCCCAATATCGAATGGCTATTGGTGATCGTCAAGGAGAAGGCTTTATTCTTCCATGGAAGCGCCAAGAGATAGTCGAACATTGGTTTTTACTTTCTGCGAAAGCAGGAAACCCTAAAGCAATGATGCAACTTTTTGGTATATATAGAGAAAAAGGCGAACTGGAACAAGCTCGCTATTGGGTAGAAAAAGCGGCGTCGATTGGATATGAGGCCGGCGTATATAACTATGGATATTTTTTAGCCGTCGACCCTAAAGCACTCGGATTTACGGAAGATAAAATCAAAGGATATGCATTAATTTCTCTGCTGAAAGAGCTAGACGGCGGTGGAGCAGCACAAACAGATGTTGAGGAGACACTTCCACAAATTTCAGAAAAAATGACCCCGATGCAGATTCAAGAAGCAGAAGACTTTGCTACCAAGTGGAAGACTACACACCCCCCACTGTCTTTCTTCCCTGAAAAAATAGGCTTTTAATCTTGCATCAGCCTCTACAATTAAAAACAAGCTCAACTGCGAGACAAAGTTACTTTGAGCCACTCAAAATTTTGACTCTAAGCTTGGCGCTTGCATGCATACTGTTTAGCAAACATGCACATTCCGAGCTATCCACCCAACAACAAAAATCAAAAAACGAGGGGATAAAACTCTACAATCAATACAAATCTGCTGAGATGCAGTTACGTATCGCTGCGGAAGCTGGAGATGCAGAGGCCCAATTTTACCTAGCGGAAGAACTTCGCAAAAAGAAGCGCTATAGTAATAAAGAAGA
>NZ_QAIU01000394.1:9205-17539 GCF_003061205.1 Pseudomonas sp. HMWF006 | reverse complement strand
AATGGTATGAGGCTTCAGCCTCCCAGGGCGATTACTATGCAATGTTCAAACTTGCAACGACTTCAGAAGATCCTTGTTCCGTCATCAATCAATGTCCTCCAGGAAGCAAAAAATCGAGTGATTGGTTAGACCTATTGATAAAAACCGCAACTCCTCGCGCCGTAAGTGGAGATGCCGAAGCAATGGCGATTTTGTACAATGCAACTGCAGAGTTAAAGTGGTTGGAAAAGTCAGCGGCAGCCGGATATGCACCTTCACAGTGGTTACTCGCCAATCGTTATGCCGAGGGCGAAGGCACATTTTTACTTCCTTGGAAGAGGAAGAATGCTGAGGAGGAGTTGCTGAAATCCGCCTCTGAAGGTGGCTACTCCCCAGCGATGATTGAATATATATCGATCCTTTTCCAACGGAACGATTTAGAAAGTGTTCGATATTGGTGGGAGGTGGCGGCAAAAACCGGTTACCAAGCCGCCGTTGCAAGTTATGGTGCATATCTATCCCATACTCCCGACAAGGTTGGCTATTCCATAGATCTAGTTAAAGGCTACGCACTTGTATCCTTGCTTAAAGAGCTGGATGGCGGTGGAAACATTCAAGCTTATGTCGAAGGCAAGTTACCTCAAATAGCGGAGAAAATGACGCCCGCTCAAATTGAGGAAGCAAAAAAATATGCGATTGAATGGAAGGCTACTCACCCGCCTCTTTCTTTCTATCCAGAAAAATTAGGTTTCTAATTTTGGCTCAAGAGCTTTCCACCATAAAGGGCAACGCTCGTGCGTTTAGTGACTTAGCCGTACGGCGAGCTATGGGTTTCAGCCTGGTACTTTTTAGCATTGTATTTAGTGATGGCGCAATTGCCGGAATGACCGTTGAACAGCAAGACACAAAAAAATAATGGATTGATTTTTTCCAATCAATACAAACCTGCTGAGATGCAGTTACGTATCGCTGCGGAAGCTGGAGATGCAGAGGCCCAATTTCACCTAGCGGAAGAACTTCGAAAAAAAAGCGCTATAGTAATAAAGAAGAAAAAAATGGTATGAGGCTTCAGCCTCCCAGGGCGATTACTATGCAATGTTCAAATTTGCAACGACTTCAGGAGATCTTTGCTCCCTCATCAATCAATGTTCTCTAGGAAGCAAAAAACCGAGTGAGTGGTTAGACCTATTGATAAAAAACCTCAACTCCTCGCTCCGATCTTGACAACTTCATGAGCGAAGCAGTACTTCGCCTGAGACAACGTGACAGTGATGTCATGCGAGGTCGATACTCATCCCACGTCAAGTTACTAGGTGAAAAGCGAGACAGCTATTGCCAGCGGAGCCAATATTACGGACGCATCTATATACCATCCGGCAAAGCCACCTATGTTGGCCCTCCAAAATAATCATCCGGCTTGGAACCCTCATGTTAATCAAAACAGCACTTTCGCTATTGATGTTTTTCACGCTCAACTGCTATGCAAACACAGAATTGACAAAAGAGCAAAGCTCGGCGAAAAACACAGGGATTATTCTATATAACCAATACAAAGCCACTTCTGCGATCCCTTTTTTAACAACAGCAGCAGAAGCGGGCGACTCCGAAGCACAATATTATTTAGGAGAGTCTCTTCGAAAGAAAAATCATTACATGAACAATGAGGCCAGAAAATGGTATGAAGCATCGGCAGGTCAGAACAATCTTTATGCCATGATCCAATTGGGCCGCATTGAGCACGACATGTGCGAAATATCCAACGACTGCCCTACTTCGCAGAAGCAAGCAATTGATTGGTTGAATCAGGCAAAAAATATAGCTCAAGAAAAAGCCGAAGCTGGCGACGCGGAGGCGATGCGCATAATGTATGAAATCACGCTAGATGATACTTGGCTTGAAAGATCCGCCGTTGCGGGAGATGCATTTGCACAGTACTGGATGGCGGTTTCCGTCAAGCAAGGCGATGGCTTTTTCCTGCCTTGGAAACGAAGAGAAGCAGTTGAAAAATGGTTTAAGCTTGCGGCTGAAGGCGGCTACCCCAAGTCAATGATGAATTATGCCGCCATTTTATATGAACGAGGTGATGTAGAAGGCTATCGCCATTGGGTCGAAAAGACAGCGCTAACGGGGTATGCAACTACTGTTTTCGGCTACGGCTCGGATTTGGCACATGAGCCTGACAGATTTGGATTTCCGCTAGATTTAATTAAGGGGTACGCGCTTTTATACTGGCTGTCCGAGCTGGACGGGGGTGGTGGCATGAAGGAAAATGTTGAGTACACGCTACCTAGAATCGCCGCAAAAATGACTGCTGAACAGATTGAAGCAGCCAAAAAGTTTTCTCAAGAATGGGCTGCGTCGCACCCTCCCCTCTCTTTCTTTCCTGACAAACTTAGCCGTTGATCATCATGAAACTTCATATCGCAGGTTTTTTGCTAGTCGCTTTTACCCCCGCCGCACTGGCACTAAGTGACTCCGAACTTGCAATGAAATCTCGCGGCATAATTCTTTACAATCAATTCAAAGCCGTTTCTGCAACCCCGCTACTGAGAATAGCGGCAGAGGCTGGAGACCATGAGGCACAATATTATTTAGCTGAGTCATTGCGACAAAAAAATAGCTATATGAATCCTGAAGCTAAAAAGTGGTATGAGATGGCAGCTACCCAAGGGGATCTTTATGCAATGATCCAGCTTGGACGAGTAAAAAATGATTTGTGTAAATTATCAGAAGACTGCCCCGCTACAGAAAAGAAACCATCAGACTGGTTGAATCAAGCATCTAGCATCGCTCAGCCTAAAGCCGAAGATGGAAATGCAGAAGCCATGTACATCATGTATGAATTGACACTCGATACAACTTGGCTAGAAAAAGCAGCTGCAAAAAATCACCAAATTTCACAGTATTTGTTAGCTAGAAGCTACCATCAGGGGGACGGTTTTTTCCTTCCATGGAAACGCTCGGAAGTTGTTGAAAACCTATTCAAAGCTTCAGCTGAGGGTGGTTACCCGCCTTCAATGATGGAATACGGAGCCCTTCTTTATGAAAAAGGTGATATTGAAGGGTTCCGTCATTGGAATGAGCAAGCAGCTTTAGCAAGTTACGCCACAACGGTTTATGGTTACGGCTCTGATCTTGCTCATGAGCCAGACACGTATGGATTTCCATTCGATGTCGTTAAAGGTTATGCGCTCATTTACACCTTGAAGGAGCTAGACGGCGGTGGGGATTTACAAGAAAGAGTGGAGAGTAAGCTACCAAAAATTGAAGCGAAGATGACAGCTGAACAGATTGAAGCGGCCAAAAAGTTTTCTCAAGAGTGGGCTGCGTCGCACCCTCCTCTCTCTTTCTTTCCTGACAAACTTAGTCGTTGATTGTTTTATTCAAAAACGATGGTGCCAGAGTCATACAAACGGGAGCAGTAGATAGCGTGGAGTTAGACTCAACGCTATCTACTGCTCCCGTTTTCATTCAACACATCAAACCGGCGCCTTCCAACTCATCATCTGCTGCTGCGCCACCTGCAGTAAATCATTGCCATCCTGTGTCAGCAGGTAAAGCGCATGGGTGATGTGTGGGATGTCCTGCACGTCGGCGTGCTTGAAGCACAGGCAATGCAGGGTTTCGAGCAGGTCGGCGGAAGCGCGGACGCGCTGGACGGCTGCTTCGAGGATGTCTTTCGGGTTGGCTTGGGTGTCGATGATCAGCGTCGGGGTTTCAGTGACGTTGCTGCTGAGGGGTAGATAGCGATTTAGCAGCGGTTTAATTATTGGCATCTTGATTACTCAACTGTATTAGAAGGTAACCGCCATAGCCGTGACCAAACGGTGGGAGGCGGCCGTGTACAGGCTTGGTCAACCGAGAACAGTTCAAACTCAGCTCGCCCGAAGGCGTCCTGCACACAGCCGCCACGGCATTGCACTTCACGGACCAAGAGATCCGCGCGGGGCAAATGATGGCACATATGCAATGAACTTTTCTCAGGTGACCAAACCCGAACCACTGATTTTGCAGCGGCAACCGACAGTAACCGCCCCGCTCCACCCGCCGAAAGCAGACAAGGCACCAGCCTTTGTAGGAATTCGCCAAACATCCCGAAGAAAACCACCTCACTCCCTGACAGCCGGCGTTCAGCCCGGTTAACCATCCCTTAACGCCGAGGTCAAAAACTCTACTGAACCGCACGCCTTCAGCCGTTTTGGCTGTTGCCCGGTGCGGCAGGTTCGGGTGAGTCACGCCGAACGCTAGAACCGCCACTCGGGAGTCCTTTCATGAACATTCGTCCTTTATTGCTCACCGCCGCCCTCGCCTGCACCGCGTTTACCGGGCTGGCCCAGGCCAATGACACCTCCGCCACCTCCAAAGCCGTGCCGTATCAGTACGGCATGCCGCTGCAGGTGGCCAAAGTGGTGTCCTTGACCGAGCCGCCAACACAAACGTGCAAGGTGATCACGGCCGATATGAAGTACATCGACAACGCCGGTAAGCCCGAGGAGATCAGCTACCGGAAATTATCCGACGCGTGCAACTTCCAGAACTGACAGAAACGTCTGATTTGCCGGTTTGCGGTAGGCGTGGGGTGTTTCGAGGGTTATGCTCGGGGCCTCCTCACTGCCGCAAGGATTGGCCATGCAGTTGTCGTTCCGCACGTTGTCGAGCATCACCTCCTCTTTGTGTTTTCTGCTGGCGCTGGTCTGGGGCTTTTTCCCGGATATCCTGCTGGCGACCTGGAGTATTGAATATTCCGAAGGCGCCGGGTTTGTCGCGCGGCGTGGTGCGGTGTTGTTTGCGGCGCTGGGAGTGATGTTTTATCTGGTGCGCACGGCACCGCCGTCGTTGGGGCGCAATGCGCTGAGCAACGGGTTCATCGTTGGGTGTTTGGGTTTGGCGGTGCTGGGGTTTACTGAATGGCTCAACGGCCATGCCGGCCCCGGGATTCTGCTCGCGGTGCTGGTCGAGTTCGCGCTGGGCCTTGGTTTCGTGCAGGCCCGGCGCGTGACGGTCGAACTGGGTGAAACGGTGCGTTAGATGGCTCTGGATCGTGGACTGTAGTGATGTGGTGCAATTTGCTTGCTCAGATCCGAACGCAGCCCGGCGATCAGTTCGTTGATTTCGCGACAGCCATTGAGGTGGCTGGCATCAATGCCGCTCACCAACAAATCGACCTGATCGGTCTGGTGATCGCCGAACACCTTGACGGTCATCGACAAGTCCGGCGACAGCGTGCACTGGCAGCGTTTCGGCAGAAAACTGCTTTCAATGATGTTGCGTAGTTCCAAGGCAGACAGAAACATGGCGAAACCCTCTCCTTACTGTGAGATGCCAATCAAGTATTCACGCTGACCGTTGCTGACCCTGCACGGGTGTGTCCCCGCTGTTTCCCTGGGTGTGGCACGCGGCGGTACTGCGAAATGCCCATTGGAGTGTAGGCGCCCAAATCCGGTGCGCCGCACTGTAACGACGCATAAAACGTGCCTTCCATCGGATCGTTTCGACCCTTGCAGAATCAAGCACTTGGCGACGTGGCCAGTATTTTGCCAATTGCAAAATGCAAGAAATGCCTCTACGGGCACCGCAATTTGCACGTCGACGCCGGTTTGCATTCATCGCCGATGACAGTGAGAATGCCCGCTATCTACCCTACACCTGCATGGAGGCTTCTATGGGTTCTTTACGCACTTACGCGACCGCCGGGCTGATCATCGCCAGCCTTTCCACCTCCGCCCAAGCAGCGAAACTCGAAGACGTCGCGCCGTACCCCAAGGCCGAGGCCGGGTTCACCCGTCAGGTCATTTACCTGCCGAAGCAGGATCAGGAAGAAAACTTCCAGGTCGAGATCCTTGCCGGCAAAACCCTGGAAGTCGACTGCAACCGTCAGCGCCTGGGCGGGGTTCTGGATGAGAAGAATCTTGAAGGCTGGGGTTATCCCTTCTATCGTCTGGAAAAAGTCATCGGTCCGATGAGCACGATGATGGCCTGCCCGCCCGGCAGCCAGAAGAAACGTGCGTTCGTGCCGGTCGTCGGCGATGGTTTCATGCTGCGCTACAACAGCAAACTGCCCGTGGTGGTTTACGCGCCGGCGGACGTCGAAGTGCGTTATCGCGTCTGGTCGGCGTCGGATAAAGTCGGCACAGCTCTTCGGGAATAACCGGAACAAGGAGCGTCCTGCGTGATTACCTGCCATGTCAGATATGTCATCGATCCTTACCAGTTGGCCGAGTTCGAAGCGTACGCAAAAGCCTGGCTCGGCATTGTCGAGCGATTGGGCGGCACGCACCACGGCTACTTCCTGCCCTCCGAGGGCGCGAGTAATATCGCCTATTGCCTGTTCAGTTTTCCGTCGCTGGCGGATTACGAAAGCTATCGGCATATCGCATTGACCGACGCGGAAAGCACCGCGCTGGTGGCCAATCTGGTCGAGAAAAAATTCATCGTCAGTTACGAGCGCAGCTTTCTGCGCCCGTTGCTACCGTAACCCCCCCTGATGCCGGGACGCTGCATGCAGCAGCGCGCTCGGCGACGTGGCGCAGGCTGTCGAAATTGATATTGGCCCCCGAGTCGATCGCAACGAAGGTCTGATCACGAGCGCCGGTGCGCGCCACGTAGCGCTTGATCCCGGCAACCGCCAACGCGCCGGAAGGTTCGGTGATCGAGCGGGTATCGTCGTAGATATTCTTGATTGCGGCACACAGGTCGTCGTTGCTGACAGTGATCACCTCGTCCACGCAGAAACGGCACAGTTCAAAACCGTATTCGCCAATCTGCGCCACGGCCACGCCGTCGGCGAAGGTACCGACGCTGGCCAGCACCACACGGTGATCGGCTTCCAGCGCAGCCTTGAGACATGCTGAGTGTTCAGATTCGACGCCGATGATGCGCACTGACGGGCGCAGGTATTTGACGTATGCCGCGATCCCGGCGATCAAACCGCCGCCGCCGACCGGCACGAAGATCGCGTCCAGCTCGCCTTGATGCTGACGAAGGATTTCCATTGCCACGGTGCCTTGTCCGGCGATCACGTCCGGATCATCGAACGGCGAAACGAAGGTACGCCCGGTCTGCTCGGCCAGTTGCAACGCGTGGGCCAGGGCAAAGGGGAAACTCTCGCCGTGCAGCAGCGCTTCGGCACCGCGACTGCGCACGCCCAGCACCTTGAGTTCAGGTGTTGTCGAGGGCATGACGATGGTGGCGGCGATACCCAACTCACGCGCCGCCAGCGCCACGCCTTGGGCGTGATTGCCCGCCGACGCGGTGATCACCCCGCGCGCCTTCTGCTCATCACTTAACTGCACCAGTTTGTTGTAGGCGCCGCGGATCTTGAAAGAGAACGTCGGTTGCAGGTCTTCACGCTTGAGCAGGATGCGGTTGCCCAGCGCTTCGGACAAAGCCGGCGCCGCCTGCAACGGTGTGCGCACGGCAATGTCGTACACCGGTGCGGCGAGGATCTTTTTCACGTAGTGCTCTAGCAGGGCTTGCTGGTCGCTCATTATCGTCTCCTGACTCATCCGGCTTGTGCAGGAGCTACCGCCGGCAGCTCCTGCATGAGCCTTGTTGAAACCCTGGAGACAGAAAGTAAAAACCCGCCTCTAGGGCGGGTTGGGTGCTGCAGCCGTGCGCTAGCCCGCCAAATAAGGAATGGCGGTAATAATGCTTGGCTGGCAGCGCAGTACGGTCGAAGTCATGGGCTGGAAATTAGCCCGGGCGCTGCTGGCAAGTCAATGGCCAATTTTGCGCAGCGGCGATAGTCTGGCAATTGAGCTCATCACTTCAAGGAACGAATACATGCTGTCTATCGCCCTGCCCCTCACGGCATTGCTCGCGTTTGCCGGATACACCGTTTCGGTGATGCTTCAGGCTGAACAATCGCTGATCGATTTCGGCATCAGCCTGATGTCACGGCCTGACACCGCTCAGGTGGTGATTGATTTGTATCTGCTGGCGACGTTGGCCGGGATCTGGATGGTCAAGGATGCGCGTACTCGCGGACAGTCTGCCTGGTCGGTGCTGCCGTACTTGCTGTTGACGGCCATTTTTGTGTCGGTCGGGCCGTTGTTGTATCTGGTAGTGCGTGGGATTAGGGAGCGCAGACAATCGGTTGGGCAGGCCCGAGCAAGTTGATCTGGACTTCTCAGCGCTGATTCGATGGCCTTCGCGAGCAGGCTCGCTCTTACAGAGAGCGATGCCTTTTCTCTAGTGCAGTATCACCAATGGCGTCTTCAGTTTTAACTGACTCAGTCTTCACCGCTGTAAAGAGACTCTGTGGCGGTCCCCGCTTGAGGCCAGGAGACGATAATTGTCTCCTGGCGTGCCAGGGGCCAATCAAGGGCTTGGATTATTTGCAGTCTTGATTAAAGT
>NZ_QAIU01000394.1:4455-9180 GCF_003061205.1 Pseudomonas sp. HMWF006 | reverse complement strand
CCCACCTTCCCGAGCAATTGCCAGTGCAGGAGATCGGGCGCACTTATTTTTGTTTTACCGCCACGAACGCCGCAGTTTCGTAGGGCACCGTCACCACATCCTTGTTGCGCAGTTGCGGTTCCGAAGCGATCAACGCGCGGACCTGCTCATCGACTTTTGCCCGTTGGGCGTCCGGCAGCGCAGCAATGAAACTGGTCGAGCGCACGCGATTGACAATCACGTCTTCCGGCGATCCGGTATGACCATGGTGAAACTGCTGCAGTTGCAGCGCCCCGAACACCGGATGTGGAAACGCCTTGCGCCAGGCGCCGGTGTAATAGCGTGGTGTATCGCCTTCGAGGGCGTTGACGATCGCATCAAGCTTGGGCACCCAACTGACTTGCGTGTCGCGCAAATTCCAGATCAGACCTAACTTGCCGCCAGGTTTGAGAACCCGGGCGATTTCCGTCAGCGCCTCGGCACTGGCGAACCAGTGAAACGCCTGCGCGCAGACCACCACATCCACGCAAGCGTCTGGCAACGGCAAATCGGTCGCTGTGCCACTCACCGCCAATACCTGTGGCCAGGCTTCCGAGAGCTTTTCCAGCATCTGCGCCACCGGTTCTACCGCAATCACTTGCGCGCCCGTCGCCACCAGCCGACCGGTAAACTTGCCGGTGCCAGCGCCCAGGTCGATCACCGTTTGGTAACGGTCCAGACCCAGCGTCTCGCTCAACCATTGACTGACTTGCGGCGGATAATCCGGCCGTCCTTTGACGTAGGTCTCGGCAGCGGTTTTATAGCCGGCAGCGGCTGAGTGATGGACCTGATCGTTCATGGCAATTCTCCTGACGGTCAAACTTCGGATCGACGGCAGACGCGGACGAGCATAGCGCTTGAATTTGTGCCTGCCTTGAACAGTCACTGACAAAGCAATGAATAAAATTTCACCCTGTGGTGTTCATAGTGAAACATAACCCTCTGTGGAGCCTTGCCCATGACTATCCGTTCCGTTATGTTCGCCGCCCCGTTGCTGCTGGTCGCCGCGATGTCGAGCCAGTTGACCTTCGCCAGCGGTGATGAAGCAGCGCCGGTGAAGAAACCCGAATGCCCCAAAGGCCAGGTCCTGGACAGCAAATCGCAGAAGTGCGTGCTGCAAACCAGCAGCCTGTTGCCGGACGCCGACCGCACCGATTATGCCTACCGCCTGGCCAAGGCCGGTCGCTACGAAGAAGCGCTGGCGCTGCTCGACACGCTGAAACAGCCGAACACGGCCAAGGCGCTGAACTACCGCGGTTATGCCACGCGCAAACTGGGACGCACCGACGAAGGCATCGGTTATTACCTGCAATCGGTAAAACTCGATCCGCAGTATGCGCAAGTGCGCGAATACCTCGGCGAGGCCTATGTGATCAAAGGCCGCGTCGACCTGGCGCAAGAGCAGTTGCAGCAGATCAAGTCGATTTGCGGCACCGCCTGCGAGGAATACCAGGACCTGGCTGAGGCCATCAACGTTTCATCGAAAACCTGAGCATTTATAAGGACCGCCATCATCGTCAGCGATCAGGCCTTCAGAGCAGAACTCGGACAGCACCTGGCGCGCCTGTGGCGCTACGGTTTGCTGCTGTCGCGCAATCGGCATGTGGCCGAGGATCTGGTGCAAGCGACGTGCGTTCGGGCACTGGAGCGCTCGGCTCAGTACGTGGCCGGCACGCGCATGGATCGCTGGCTGCTGAGCATTCTGCATTCGATCTGGCTCAATGAAGTGCGCGCCCGTCGCGTGCGTCAAGGCGCGGGCCAGGTCGATGCCGACGCTCAACTGGCATTCGACGGTGAGTACGCCGCGCAGACCCACGTGATGGCGGCGCAAGTGATTCGTCGTGTCGACGCGTTGCCCGAAACCCAGCGCGAGACGGTGTACCTGGCCTATGTCGAAGGCCTGTCCTACCGCGAAGTCGCCGAAATTCTGCGGGTGCCGATCGGCACGGTGATGAGCCGACTGGCCACCGCCCGCCTGAAACTCGCCGAATACCCGCCCTTGCAAGCGGTGCCGAAATCCACCGAAGGAGACCGCTGATGAACACACCTTCGGATGAGCAACTGGTCGCTTACCTGGACGACGAACTCGACCGCGACCATCGCCAGCAACTCGACAACGCCATCGCCGAAGACCCATTGCTCAGTCTGCGCGTGCAGTGGCTCCAGCGCAGTAACCTGCCCTACAAAAAAGCCTATGACGAACTGGCGCAACAAGCGCCGCTGGATCGTCTGCAAGCCCGACTGGATGCCATTCCTGCGCCGGAGCGTCCGGGCTTGAGCCGGCGATGGTTTATCGGTGGCGCCGCGGCGGCGCTGGTGGCCGGCGGCGTGCTGGCTGACCGGTTGTTTCTCGGTTGGCATGCCGCGCAATCAAACAACTGGCGCGCGTTGGTGGGCGATTACATGGCGCTGTATGTGCCGCAGACGCTCGATCATCTAGCGACGGATGACGCCACTCAACGGGCGCAATTGCGCGAGGTCGATGCGCGTCTTGGCCTGAACCTGTCACCCGCTGCGTTGAAGCTGCCGGCGGCCGAATTCAAACGGGCGCAAATGCTTGAGTATGACGGCGTGCCCATCGCGCAGATCGTTTACCTCGACGCGAAACATGGCCCGCTGGCCCTGTGTGTGACCCGTTCGAACAGCGGCAGTCAGCCGTTGGCGCATGAGCGTCGGCATGAAATGAATGTGGTGTATTGGACCGAGCGTGAGCATGCGTGGATGTTGATCGGGCGCAATCCAGCTGACGAGTTGGAACAACGCGCCATGTTGTTACGCTCGCACGCCTTGCAGGCGTAAATCCCTTGTGGGAGCGGGCTTGCCCGCGAAGGCGGCAGGTCAGTCGATAAAGATGTCGACCTTGCTGGCCGCTGCGCGGGCAATCGCGCGGCCTCAGGCGGCGGTGGGCAACCACAGTCTGAAGCGCGCACCGCCCAGTGGCGAACCTTCAACCGTCAAGGTACCGCCCTGCGCTTCCAGCGCCCGACGGCTGATCGCCAGGCCCAGGCCAAATCCACCGGTAGCCCGATCACGGCTGCGATCCAGGCGATAGAACGGCTCGAAAATTCTTTCGCGCTCATCGTCGGGAATGCCGATGCCGTCGTCATCCACCCAGATCTCACACCCTTCGGCATTGACCTGCACGCCAACCTGAATGCGCTTCTCGCAGTACCGCATGGCATTGCGCAGCAGGTTCTGAATGGCCCGGGCAGTCAGGCGCGGATCCAGCGCGAAACGTTCCAGTTGCCCGTGCAACAACACGTCGATGACGATTTCCGGCGACTCCAGTTCTTCGTCGACACTGCCCAGAATGCTGTCGATGAACTCGTCCAGCGACACGTCGACCTGTTCCGGCAACTGCGCCGGGTTCTGCAAGCGGCTGTAGGAGAGCAATTCGAGCACCAGCTCATCGAGCTCGCGAATGTGCGCAACCAGGCCCTGCAAGCGCTCGCGACTGGTCGCCGGCAAGTCATCCGACAGCGCCAGCGCCAGGCCGAAATCCAGACGGGTCAGCGGCGTGCGCAGTTCGTGGGACACCGCGTTGAGCAAGTCGCGCTGCTGGTTGAGCAGGTTTTCGATGTCGCCGGCCATGGTGTCGAACACATTGGCGAGGCTGCCGATGTTGGAGCTCGGAGCGATTTTCGTGCGCTCGCTCAGATGGCCCTTACCGAAGCGTTCGGCGGTGCCTTTGAGACGTTCCAGATCACGCCAGTGCGGGCGCAGCCACATCAACAGGCAAGCCAGCAAGGTCGCGCCAATCAAGACGTTGATGCTCCAGTACAACAGATTGACGTCCATCGGGTCGGGCGGCACGACCATTTGCACGGCGGTGGTGTCATCCAGCGGCGCGACGGCCAGCGTGCGCCAGCCCCAATCGCCAATGCGCACCACGTTTTCGCCACGACGCAGGCGCTGCTGTTCGATGGCGG
Source organism: Pseudomonas sp. HMWF006 (assembly GCF_003061205.1). Classification (NCBI taxonomy): domain Bacteria; kingdom Pseudomonadati; phylum Pseudomonadota; class Gammaproteobacteria; order Pseudomonadales; family Pseudomonadaceae; genus Pseudomonas; species Pseudomonas sp. HMWF006. The sequence goes on along the minus strand of NZ_QAIU01000394.1, from coordinate 5,233 downwards.
TAAACCCGGCGTCGTCGATCCGGGCCAGGACGATGTGCAACGGCTGGAAGTCCTTGTCCATCGACGCCGCCAGCGCCGACCACTGATCGTGTGGCACCGCGTGAAACTGTCGGGTGATCAGCGATTGCAGCCCGCGCGAATAGTCGAGGTTGTAGGTGACGAAGCGCTCGCGGAAGGCCATGACCACCAGATCCGGCACCAGATAGATCGCGGCGCTGTAGGAGACGATTGTCACCAGATACAGGCGAAACAGGATGCGAAACATCAGCTCAGCATTCCCATTCGGAACGGCTGAACAGGTAGCCCTTGCCCCAAACAGTCTTGATCTTGCGCGCTTCGCCGGCGTGATCGTCGAACTTGCGCCGCAGTTTGGAAATCGCCACGTCGACCGAACGGTCAGTGCCGTTGAATTCGATCCCGCGCAGGCGTTGCAGGATCTGGTCGCGACTCAGCACCTCACCGGCATGCCGCGCCAGCACCACCAGCAAATTGTATTCGCCACTCGACAGCTCGACCGGCTGATCGCGCCAGGTCACGGTGCGCTCGGACAGGTCGATGCACAGATTGCCCATCAGAATGCGGTCGTTGGCGGTCAGCGGTTCGCCAAGGCTGCTGCGGCGCAGCAGGGTGCGCACCCGCGCCAGCAACACCCGGGGTTCGCATGGCTTGGTGACGTAATCGTCGGCGCCCATTTCCAGGCCCAGCACTTGATCGTGACTGTCATCGCGGGCGGTGAGCATGAGGATCGGCAGCGTCGCCGAATCGGCACGCAACAGGC
>NZ_QAIU01000394.1:0-4422 GCF_003061205.1 Pseudomonas sp. HMWF006 | reverse complement strand
GGTTGATCCGCGCCCGCTCGCGCACATGGTCGCCACGGCCGATCACGCTGACGGAGTAGCCGTTGCGCTCCAGGTAGCTGGAAATCAGTTCGGCGAGGGCGGTGTCGTCTTCGACCAGAAGGATGTTGGGCATGGGGTGTTCCAGAAAAGTGCTGTGGCGACCGGAAGGGCCACTTCACGGGCAATCCCGCTCCCACAGTGTTATCGGGTGCTCACAAAATCTGTGTCCACAACCAATCCCTGTGGGAACGCGCTTGCCCGCGATGGCGATTCAACTGTCGCAATAAATTTCAAGGCGTAGAGGATATACGCCCTCACCCGTCCCTGAGCAAAACCCTTACACAATTTCACACAGCGCCTACAAAGCTTCACCGCTAACCTCGGCGTCTGCCCGTAGGATGCGGACTTCAATATTGGGGGTTGTACATGTCGAAAAATCTGCTGGCCGGGCTCGGCCTGATCGCAATGGCGCTGACGCTGAGCGCCTGTGATTCATCCTCGAACGCCGAAGAACAGGCGCCGCCAGCGACCGTGCGCATCGAAACCATTGCAGCGCACCCCCTGTCGATCAGCAGCGAACTCAGCGGGCGGATTGCCGCGCCACGGATTGCCGAAGTGCGCGCCCGGGTCCCCGGTGTGGTGCTGCAACGCACATTCCGCGAAGGCAGCGATGTGAAAAAGGGCGATGTGCTGTTCCGTATCGACCCGGCCCCCTTCAAGGCTGACCTCGACAGCGCCGAAGCCGCACTGCGCAAGGCCGAGGCCAATGCATTCCAGGCGAAATTGCAGGAGCAGCGTTACGCCCAGTTGATCGACGACAAGGCCATCAGCGGTCAGGACTACGACAATGCCCGCGCCAATGCCCGGCAAACTGCCGCCGATGTTGCGGCCAACAAGGCCGCAGTGGAACGCGCGAAGCTGAACCTCGGTTATGCCACCGTCACCGCGCCGATTTCCGGGCGGGTCGGTCGGGCGCTGGTTACCGAAGGCGCGCTGGTCGGGCAGAACGAAACAACGCCCCTGGCGCTGATTCAGCAACTGAACCCGATTCATGCCGACGTTACCCAGTCGACTCGCGAGCTCAATGAACTGCGCCGGGCCTTCCGCTCCGGTCAGTTGCAGCAGGTCGGTCAGGACCAAGTCAAAGCCACATTGATTCAGGATGACGGCAGCCTGTATCCGTTGCCGGGCAAACTGTTGTTCGCCGACATCACGGTCGACCCGGGCACCGGCCAGATCATCCTGCGCAGCGAGTTCCCCAATCCGGACCTTGATCTGCTGCCCGGCAGTTTCGTCCGTGTGCGCCTGGAACAGGCAACGATCCAGCAGGGCATCACCGTGCCGCAACGTGCGGTGCAGCGTGACAGCGCCGGGATCGCGCAAGTGCTGACCGTCGACGAGCAAATGCGCGTGGCCCAGCAACCGGTGCAACTGGGTGCTGTGCAGAACGATCGCTGGATCGTCACCGGCGGCCTCAAACCCGGTGATCGCATTGTCATCGAAGGCCTGCAGCACGCCCGCCCCGGCGAAAAAGTGCAGATCGACGACACCCCTCTTCCACTTGCCCAGACCTCTGGTCAGTAAGCAGGACGCTTTTATATGCCGCAGTTCTTTATCGACCGCCCGGTATTCGCCTGGGTGGTCGCCCTGTTCATCCTGTTGGCCGGTGCGCTGGCCATTCCGCAATTGCCGGTGGCGCAATACCCCGACGTCGCGCCGCCACAGATCGAAATCTACGCCGTGTACCCTGGCGCTTCGGCGCAGACCGTCGACGAGAGCGTGGTCAGCCTGATCGAAGAGGAACTCAACGGTGCCGATCACCTGTTGTATTTCGAATCGCAGAGCAGCCTCGGCAGCGCAACGATCAAAGCCACCTTCCAGCCGGGCACCAACCCTGAACTGGCGCAGGTCGATGTGCAGAACCGCCTCAAGGTGGTGGAGTCGCGCCTGCCGCAAGCGGTGAACCAGCAGGGCTTGCAGGTGGAAAAAGTTTCCGCCGGTTTTCTCCTGCTAATCACCCTGACCTCCAGCGACGGCAAACTCGATGACGTGGCGCTCAGTGATTATCTGGCGCGCAACGTGATGAACGAAATCAAGCGTCTGGACGGCGTCGGCAAGGCCCAGTTGTATGGCGCCGAGCGGGCGATGCGTATCTGGATCGATCCGCAGAAACTGATCGCATTCAACCTGACGCCTGCGGACGTCAACGCCGCCATCGTCGCGCAGAATGCACAGGTCTCGGCGGGCAGCATCGGCGACTTGCCCAATCCGTCCACTCAGGAAATCACCGCCACTATCCTGGTCAAGGGCCAGCTGTCGACGCCGGAGGAATTTGCCGACATCGTGCTCAAGGCCAACCCGGACGGCTCTACGGTGCGAGTCGGTGACGTCGCGCGAGTCGAGATCGGCAGTCAGGAATACCAGTTCGGTACGCGCCTCAATGGCAAGCCGTCCACGGCGGTGGGCGTGCAGCTGTCGCCGGGGGCCAACGCGCTGAACACCGCGACGCTGGTGCGGGCGAAGATGGACGAGCTGTCGCGCTACTTCCCGGCCGGGGTCGAATACAAGATTCCGTACGACACCTCGCCGTTCGTCAAAGTCTCGATCACCAAAGTGGTTTACACCTTGGGCGAAGCGATGCTGTTGGTGTTTGCGGTGATGTTCCTGTTCCTGCAGAACGTGCGCTACACGCTGATCCCTACGCTGGTGGTGCCGGTTGCGCTGATGGGCACGTTCGCGACCATGCTGGCGCTGGGCTTCTCGATCAACGTACTGACGATGTTCGGCATGGTCCTGGCCATCGGCATTCTCGTCGACGATGCCATCGTGGTGGTGGAGAACGTCGAACGGATCATGGCCACCGAAGGCCTGTCGCCCAAGGAAGCCACGCGCAAGGCGATGACACAAATCACCGGCGCGATCATCGGCATCACCCTCGTTCTGGTGGCGGTATTCATTCCGATGGCGTTCATGCAGGGCTCGGTCGGGGTCATTTACCAGCAGTTCTCGCTGTCGATGGCGACCTCGATCCTGTTCTCGGCGTTCCTCGCGCTGACCCTGACACCGGCACTGTGCGCGACACTGCTCAAACCGGTTGCCAAGGGCGAGCATCACGAGAAATCCGGATTCTTCGGCTGGTTCAACCGCCGCTTCGAACGCCTGACTGACCGCTATCAAAGCTGGGTTGGTTATGCGTTGAAGCGCAGCGGGCGCTTTCTGCTGATCTATGTCGTGCTGCTGGTGGGACTGGGCCTGTGCTTTATGCGTCTACCCTCCTCTTTCCTGCCGGTGGAAGACCAGGGTTACACCATCACCGACATTCAACTGCCACCGGGTGCGAGCAAGAACCGCACGGTGCAGGTGGTCGAACAGATCGAGGCGCACAACGCCGGGGAACCGGGCGTGGGTGACAGCACGGTGATTCTCGGCTTCAGCTTCTCCGGTAGCGGGCAGAACGCCGCACTAGCGTTCACTACCCTCAAGGACTGGTCGGAACGTGGCCGCGATGATTCGGCGGCCTCGATTGCCGATCGCGCCAACATCGCGCTGAGCCAGATCAAGGACGCCGTCGCGTTCGCTGTTCTTCCGCCACCGGTGGATGGTCTGGGTACATCGAGCGGTTTCGAGTTCCGCCTGCAGGATCGCGCCGGCCTTGGCCACGCAACGTTGATGCAGGCGCGCACTGAATTGCTCGCGGCCGCCGAGAAAAGTCCGGTACTGATGAACGTGCGCGAGAGCGCACTGGCCGAAGCGCCGCAAGTCCAGCTGGAAGTGGATCGCCGGCAGGCCAATGCGTTGGGTGTGTCGTTCGCCGACATCGGCAACGTACTGTCGACGGCGGTGGGTTCCTCCTACGTCAATGACTTCCCCAACCAGGGCAGGATGCAACGGGTGGTGGTGCAGGCTGAAGGTGACCGCCGCAGCCAGGTCGACGACTTGCTGAAAATGCATGTGCGCAACAACGACGGCAAGATGGTGCCGCTGTCGGCGTTCGTGCAAGCGAAATGGACCCAGGGGCCGGCGCAGTTGACCCGTTACAACGGCTATCCGGCGATTGCGATTTCCGGCGAACCGGCCCCGGGGCACAGCACCGGTGAAGCCATGGCGGAAATCGAACGGCTGGTGGCCCAAGGGCCGAAAGGTCTGGGGCAGGAATGGACGGGATTGTCGTTGCAGGAGCGGTTATCCGGCAGTCAGGCGCCGATCCTGTTGGGGCTGTCTTTGCTGATCGTGTTCCTGTGTCTGGCAGCGCTGTACGAGAGTTGGTCGATTCCGACTTCGGTGTTGCTGGTGGTGCCGCTGGGCGTGCTCGGTGCGGTATTGGCGGTGACGTTGCGCGGGATGCCCAACGACGTGTTCTTCAAGGTCGGGCTGATCACGATCATCGGTCTGTCGGCGAAAAACGCGATCCTGATCATTGAG
>NZ_QAIU01000393.1:0-3604 GCF_003061205.1 Pseudomonas sp. HMWF006 | reverse complement strand
CGGTCACCGGTCTGCCGTTTTTCGGCCAGATGAGCCACAGCGGTAACGTCTTCTACGGTTTTGGCTATTCCGGCAGCGGCGTCGGCCCGTGCCATATGGGCGGGCAGATTCTCGCCTCGCTGGTGCAGGGGCTGGATAACCCGTGGACACGCTCACCGCTGGTCAACGGGCCGTTGGGCTATTTCCCGCCGGAGCCGATTCGTTACCTCGGCTCCTTGATGGTGCGCAACGCCATCCGCCGCAAGGAACGCGCCGAGGATCACGGTCGCCGGCCACGGCATCTGGATGTGCGCCTGGCCAGGTTTGCCGCGGCGGCGGGCAAGGCCGATAAAGGCTGACCACCCCTCCTGCAGGAAGAGGTCAGGGTGCATTCATTAGCCAGTCGAGCAGCAAGTCGTCGTTGTGCGTGATGTCCCGGGGCGGGGGCTGACGTGAATCGGCGAGGCACAGGATCGGCCGGTCGGGATCGCCGTCGAGGAAACTCACCCATACCTCGCTGCCGGCGCAGGGCAAATCGTCGGCGCAGATGCGGCTACTGGCGCGGGTCATGGCGATGGGCAGCCACAGCTTGGCGCTCGCGTCGCAGGGTTCACCGTGCTCGGGCCAGAGCGTGACAGCCATGCGGCCGTGCTCGTCGAGTTGCGCCGGTCGCCCCGGTATTCCCGACACCTGCGCCAGGTGATAGCCGGCAATCCCGGGGCGCCGCTGCTTGAGTGGCGGACGGAAATCGGTTGACCAGGGCTGCGCGGTGAAGTCGTTGTAATAACGGTGTGTGGTCGAGGCCGGTTCGAGTATCGACGGGTGCTGCCCATGATGTTGCAGGTGAGTGATCAGCCATTGTTCGTTGAATTGGCTGAGCGGGTGTTCCAGCACTTGCAGCAAATGCCCGCTGAGCAAACTCACGCAGTCGCTGCGACCGTGAACCGAGCGCTGCTGACAGCGTTGCCGTTCCAGGTGCCGACGACTGCGTTGCTCGGCATGGCGTTGTGCCGGTGAAGTGGATAACGGCTGCGGATTCGTCGCGGTCTGATTGGCCGCCGCCTCACCGCCCGCCTGCTGGCCGCGATTGCGCACGGCATGCAGGGGCACAACGGGCGCGCCATGATGCTGCTGATACAGCGAACTGATCCGGGGTGACGGAGTCGGCTCATCGGCCCCGAACGGCAGCAACGTGGGCGACTGCGGCAGGCTCAGGCTGTCGTCGGCAAACACCACGACATGGCCATCCGGCCGGTGTTCGAAATGGTAGTGGATGCCTTCTTCTTCGCACAGGCGCTGCAACAACGCCAGATCGCTTTCCTCGTACTGAATGCAAAACGGCCGCACCGGGTAATGGCCCACGGTCGTTTCAATCCGGTAATTGCCGCTCGGCAGCGCGTTTTCGAGTAACCGCTGGAGAATCTGCGGCACGCTCAGTTGCACGAAGACCCGGCGTTTGCCCGGCGCTGCCAGCCCGTGCAGGTGCGGCACCAGCTCCAGTCGGTAGCCGACCCGGTGCGTGCCGCGATGTTCGCAGCTGGCGCTGTGGATCACGCCGTGAACCCCGTGTCGTGAGTCAAGGCGCAGAAAGGCCTGTTGCTGCAACAGCGCTCCCGGCGGTATCGCGGGGGCGAGGCCGATCAGTTCGACGTCGAAACGATAAGGCTGGTTGAGGGCCTCTTCGCCGTCGAAGCGCAATACCGGCAGGATCAACCCGCTGGTGGTCAGGGTCAGGGTGAAGGGACTTTCCTTGTCATTGAGCATTCGCACGGGCTCTGTCAGGCGAAACGAAGCTCAGAGGGTACGAAACCACAGCGCTGATGGGGCAGGTTAAAGCTGCTTTTCAGAATCGCCCTACAAGGTGTGGTGAAGATCTCGATTTCGCAGGACGATTTTTTTGGTCGATTGACGACTTTAGGCCGTATAAACTTGGCGCCACGCGTCGGCCAATAGATGTCTCGGCGCCACAGATCAAGAGAGTGAGTAATGGGCGCACAGTGGAAGGTTAAACACAAAGAAGCGGCAGCCAACGCCAAGGGCAAGATCTTCGGCAAACTGGTGAAGGAAATCACCATCGCTGCCCGCAACGGTGCCGATACCGCCACCAACGCACACCTGCGTCTGGTGGTTGAACAGGCCAAGAAAGCCTCGATGCCGAAGGAAACCCTGGACCGCGCCATCAAGAAAGGCGCGGGCCTGTTGGGCGAGACCGTGCAGTACCATCGCGTGACCTACGAAGGGTTTGCCCCGCACCAGGTGCCGCTGATCGTCGAATGCGTCACCGATAACATCAACCGCACCGTCGCCGAGATTCGCGTGGCGTTCCGCAAGGGTCAACTGGGCGCCTCCGGCTCCGTGGCCTGGGACTTCAACCACGTCGGGATGATCGAAGCGTCGCCGGACACTCCGGACGCCGACCCGGAAATGGCCGCGATCGAAGCCGGAGCCCAGGATTTCGAAGCCGGCGAAGACGGCGCGACCCTGTTCCTGACCGACCCGACCGACCTCGACGCCGTGCAGAAAGCCCTGCCGGAGCAGGGTTTCACCGTGTTGTCGGCCAAGCTGGGTTACCAGCCGAAGAACCCGGTCAGCGGCCTGAGCGACGAGCAGATGGCTGAAGTCGAAGCGTTCCTGGAAGGCCTCGACAACCACGATGACGTGCAGGACATGTTCGTCGGCCTGGCTGGCTGATTGGTTGTAGCAGTAAGTGCCTCATCGTGAGCCGGCTCGCTCCCACCGTTGCAATGCATTCCAAGGTGGGAGCGAGCGGGCTCGCGATTGACCGCGCAGCGGTCACTGCTTCGCCAATACCTCGATGACTTCACTGAAGCCCGGCCGCGCCAGCACATCTGCCTGACAGCAGCGCCGCTCCAGATCTTCCAGCACGACGCGCCGTTCATCACTCAGGCCCGAGTCGATGCGCGCCAGCAGTTCCCCCAGCAAGACGCCGAACGCCCGCACTTCGAGGCGTTGCAGTGCGCGGGTTTCCAGGGTGTCGGTGGTGGCATGAAACGACGCCGCACCGAAATCCCCGAGCAGGCAGTCACCGTGCTCGTTCAACAAAATATTGTGTCCGTACAGATCACCGTGGGTGATGCCTTGCCGGTGCAGGTGTTCCGCCGCCGACGCCACGCCTTGGGCAATGCGCAACGCCACGTTGGCGCTGAACCGGCAATCCTCGGCGTAAACATCCCGAGAGCACGACGCCAGGCTCGGCAGACTCGCGAGGTTGCGGTAGCTCGGGTCGATCAGTTGCATCACCAGCCCTTGCTGGTCGTCGGGGTGGGCGCCGATGCGACCTTCCACCCGAATCAGATTGGGGTGCAGCCCGGCGGTGATGCAGGCATTCATTTCGTGCAGCGGCGAGCCGTCGCTGGTCATCTCGCCTTTGTACAGTTTCACCGCCACCGGTTGCGCTGCACCGTCGTCGCGCTGCCAGAGCGCCCGGGAAATCACCCCGGAAGCGCCTTCGCCCAGTTGTTGTTCCAGGCGCAGCGCCGACCAGTCGATCGACGGCGTGGCATCCAGGGCGCTGGCGTCTGCCTCGGTTTCCAGCGGGTTACCGGCGTAGGCCAGCCAGGTCAGGCTCGGCAGCGTCAATAGCCACTGCGGCAGTTCGGTCAAC
>NZ_QAIU01000392.1:17992-22081 GCF_003061205.1 Pseudomonas sp. HMWF006 | reverse complement strand
TCACCAGACGATGCACGACGCTGCCGATCTCGCGCCATTCAGACAGATGCAGGGTCAGGCTGCCCTCGAACAGGATCAATGCCACCGCCAGTGACACCAGAGGCATCAGCAGCGGTCCGAACATTTCCTGCGGATCGAGCCAGCCGAGTACCGGTCCCGCGAGAATCCCGGTCAGCAACAGAAACAGAATCGCCGGCAGCTTCAGGCGCCACGCCAGCCACTGGCAGCCCAGCGCAGCAGCGCCAATCCCGCCGAATGCCAAGAGAATTTGCTGCTCGTTCATTGAAGCTCCCTGTTCCTTGAAATAGCGGGCTATGAAAGACTAGCGCCCATTCCTACAGTTCACTCTACATTTGCGCGCAATCCCCGAGGTTGCGTGTCTTGAGCGCCCATGCCTGCTATTGACCATCCGCTGATTGACCAATTCCTCGACGCTTTATGGCTGGAGAAGGGCCTGTCGGAAAACACCCGTGGCGCCTACCGCAGCGACCTGGCGCTGTTCAACGGCTGGCTGCAGGAGAAAAACCTCGAGCTGATCAACGCCGGTCGTGAATTGATCCTCGACCACTTGGCCTGGCGTCTGGAGCAGAACTACAAACCACGCTCCACCGCGAGATTTCTCTCCGGTGTGCGTGGCTTTTATCGTTATTTGCTGCGGGAAAAGCTGATCAGTGTCGATCCGACATTGCGCGTCGACATGCCACAACTTGGTCGACCGCTGCCCAAATCCCTGTCCGAAGCCGACGTGGAAGCCTTGCTGAAGGCGCCGGATCTGAGCGAAGCCATCGGCCAGCGTGACCGTGCCATGCTTGAAGTGCTCTACGCCTGCGGGCTGCGGGTGACCGAACTGGTGAGCCTGACGCTGGAGCAGGTCAACCTGCGCCAGGGCGTGTTGCGGGTGATGGGCAAGGGCAGCAAGGAACGGCTGGTGCCGATGGGCGAGGAGGCGATCGTCTGGGTCGAGCGTTATATGCGCGATGGCCGTAGCGAGCTGCTCGGTGGCCGGCCCAGCGATGTGCTGTTCCCCAGCCAGCGCGGCGAACAGATGACCCGCCAGACCTTCTGGCATCGCATCAAGCATTGGGCCAAGGTCGCCGGGATTGGCAAGTCGCTGTCGCCGCACACCTTGCGTCACGCATTTGCCACGCACCTGCTCAATCACGGCGCGGATTTGCGCGTGGTGCAGATGTTGCTCGGGCACAGCGACCTTTCCACTACGCAGATCTACACTCACGTTGCCCGCGCCCGTTTGCAGGACCTGCACGCCAAACACCACCCGCGCGGCTGATGAAATCTCCAATGGTGGAGTGTGTACCTGTGGTGAGGGGATAAATCCCCTCACCACAATAATGTGTGTCAGTTGGCCTTGAGTGTCTTGTGTCAGGCGCATTCGGCCACCGTGACCTTATGTGTTAGGCTTTGCCGGTTTGCACGATGGACGGTTATGACCCGGTGTTCCGGCACGGGCGTTCTGACCGCTTCATTTGTCCGCCTTCAGGAGTTCTCATGCGTCTGACCCAGATTTTCGCCGCCGCAGCCATTGCGTTGGTCAGCACCTTTGCCGTCGCCGATGACGCGGCCGACAAAGCCATTCGTCAAAGCCTGGAAAAACTCGAACTCGAGGTTCCGGTAGAAAGCATCAGCGCCAGCCCGTTGCCGGGCATGTATGAAGTCAAGCTCAAGGGTAGCCGCGTGCTGTACGCCAGCGCCGATGGCCAGTACATCGTTCAGGGCTATCTGTTCCAGCTCAAGGACGGCAAACCGGTCAACCTGACCGAGAAGACCGAACGCCTGGGCATCTCCAAACTGGTCAACGCCATCCCGGTGGCCGAGACTGTGGTGTACCCGGCCGTGGGCGAGACCAAATCGCACATCACCGTGTTCACCGACACCACCTGCCCGTACTGCCACAAGCTGCACGCCGAAGTGCCCGAGCTGAACAAGCGCGGCATCGAAGTGCGTTATGTGGCCTTCCCGCGTCAGGGCCTCGGCTCTCCGGGTGACGAGCAGTTGCAAGCCGTGTGGTGCTCGAAAGACAAGAAAGCCGCCATGGACAAAATGGTCGATGGCAAGGAAATCAAGGCCGCCAAGTGCGAGAACCCGGTTTCGAAGCAGTTCGCCCTCGGTCAGTCGATCGGCGTGAACGGCACACCGGCCATCGTTTTGGCCGACGGACAAGTCATTCCGGGCTACCAGCCGGCGCCACAAGTCGCCAAACTGGCCTTGGGCGCGAAGTAATTCGCATCGTCACGGTCAGCCGTTGACGATCATGGTCCGGCAGCAGCATCGCCGGGCCATCAATAGAGGGCCGCGAGCACGCGGTTGTTTTCCGGCCGACCCAGCGTCGGCCGTTTTATGGGGAGTTCACAGTGAATCCGGTCAAAGTAGGCATCTGTGGGTTAGGGACCGTCGGTGGCGGTACCTTCAACGTACTTCAGCGCAACGCCGAGGAAATTGCTCGTCGTGCCGGGCGTGGGATCGAAGTGGCACAAATTGCCATGCGCACGCCAAAGCCTCAGTTCCAGACGACCGGTATTGCGATTACCACCGATGTCTTCGAAGTGGCCACGAACCCTGAGATCGACATCGTCATAGAGCTGATGGGCGGCTACACCGTCGCCCGCGAGCTGGTACTCAAGGCCATCGAGAATGGCAAGCATGTGGTCACCGCGAACAAGGCTCTGATTGCCGTTCACGGTAATGAAATTTTCGCCAAGGCGCGCGAGAAAGGCGTGATCGTCGCGTTCGAAGCGGCGGTGGCCGGTGGCATTCCGGTGATCAAGGCGATCCGCGAAGGCCTGTCCGCCAACCGCATCAACTGGGTTGCCGGGATCATCAACGGCACCGGCAACTTCATCCTCACCGAAATGCGCGAGAAGGGCCGTACCTTCGAAGACGTGCTGGTCGAAGCGCAGGCGCTGGGTTATGCCGAAGCCGATCCGACCTTCGACGTCGAAGGCATCGACGCCGCGCACAAGCTGACGATTCTGGCGTCGATCGCGTTCGGTATTCCGCTGCAATTCGACAAGGCTTACACCGAAGGCATCACCAAACTGACCACCGCTGACGTGAACTACGCCGAAGCGCTGGGCTACCGCATCAAGCACCTCGGTGTGGCTCGCAGCACTGCGGCCGGTATCGAGCTGCGCGTACACCCGACGCTGATCCCGGCTGATCGTCTGATCGCCAACGTCAACGGTGTGATGAACGCGGTGATGGTCAATGGTGACGCCGCCGGCTCGACCCTGTTCTACGGCGCTGGCGCCGGCATGGAGCCAACCGCGTCGTCGGTGATCGCCGACCTGGTAGACGTGGTTCGCGCCATGACTTCCGACCCGGAAAACCGCGTGCCGCATCTGGCCTTCCAGCCGGACTCGCTGTCGGCCCATCCGATCCTGCCGATCGAAGCCTGCGAAAGCGCGTATTACCTGCGCATTCAGGCCAAGGACCATCCGGGCGTACTGGCTCAGGTGGCGAGCATCCTCTCGGAGCGCGGCATCAACATCGAGTCGATCATGCAGAAGGAAGTCGAAGAGCAAGACGGTCTGGTGCCGATGATCCTGCTGACCCACCGCGTGGTCGAGCAGCGTATCAACGATGCGATCGCCGCCCTCGAAGCGCTGGCCGGCGTGAATGGTCCGGTTGTACGGATCCGCGTCGAGCACCTGAACTAAACAGAAGCAGCTGCAAGCTTCGAGCTGCAAGCGGCAAGAGAAAAGCGGTCTGGCTTTTACTTGCAGCTTGTAGCTCGCAGCTTGAAGCTCAAACCGAAGGTTTGAAAACATGCGTTATATCAGTACCCGCGGCCAGGCACCGGCCCTGAATTTCGAAGACGTCCTGCTGGCCGGTCTGGCCACCGATGGCGGTCTGTACGTCCCGGAAAACCTGCCACGTTTCACCCAGGAAGAAATCGCTTCCTGGGCCGGCCTGCCGTATCACGAGCTGGCTTTCCGCGTCATGCGCCCGTTTGTCACCGGCAGCATTCCTGACGCCGATTTCAAAAAGATTCTCGAAGAAACCTACGGCGTGTTCTCGCACAGCGCCGTCGCGCCGCTGCGTCAACTGAACGGCAACGAATGGGTGCTGGAG
>NZ_QAIU01000392.1:16586-17982 GCF_003061205.1 Pseudomonas sp. HMWF006 | reverse complement strand
GTTCCACGGCCCGACCCTGGCGTTCAAGGACTTCGCCCTGCAACTGCTCGGCCGCCTGCTCGACTACGTGCTGGAAAAACGCGGCGAGCGCGTGGTGATTGTCGGCGCCACCTCCGGTGATACCGGTTCGGCCGCCATCGAAGGCTGCAAGCACTGCGAAAATGTCGACATCTTCATCCTGCACCCGCACAACCGCGTGTCCGAAGTGCAGCGTCGGCAGATGACGACGATTTTCGGTGAGAACATCCACAACATCGCCATCGAAGGCAACTTCGATGACTGCCAGGAAATGGTCAAGAACAGCTTCGCTGACCAGAGCTTCCTCAAAGGCACGCGTCTGGTGGCGGTGAACTCGATCAACTGGGCGCGGATCATGGCCCAGATCGTCTACTACTTCCACGCCGCCCTGCAGTTGGGCGGCCCGGCGCGTTCGGTGGCGTTCTCGGTGCCGACCGGTAACTTCGGCGACATCTTCGCCGGTTACCTGGCGCGCAACATGGGCCTGCCGATCAACCAGTTGATCGTCGCCACCAACCGCAATGACATCCTGCACCGCTTCATGAGCGGCAATCAGTACGTCAAGGAAGCCCTGCACGCCACGCTGTCGCCGTCGATGGACATCATGGTCTCGTCGAACTTCGAGCGCCTGCTGTTCGACCTGCACGGTCGCAACGGTGCAGCGATCGTCGGGCTGATGGACTCGTTCAAGCAGGGTGGTGGTTTCAGCGTCGAGCAAGAGCGCTGGACTGAAGCCCGCAAGCTGTTCGACTCGCTCGCCGTGGATGACGCGCAGACCTGCGAAACCATCGCTGAAGTCTACGAGCAGTGCGGCGAAGTGCTGGACCCGCACACCGCGATCGGCGTCAAGGCCGCCCGCGAATGCCGCCGCAGCCTGGACATTCCGATGGTAATTCTGGGCACCGCTCACCCGGTGAAGTTCCCGGATGCGGTAGAGAAAGCCGGTGTAGGAAAAGCACTCGAACTGCCTGCACATCTTTCTGATTTGTTTGAGCGAAATGAACGCTGCACCGTTCTGCCAAACGAGCTGAAAGCCGTACAGGCCTTTGTCAGCCAGCATGGCAACCGCGGCAAGCCGCTTTAAGCCAGTAAAAGCTGTCACATTTTGAAGCCCGTCTCCTGACGGGCTTTTTTGTTTCTGCTGCCACACTGCTCGGGTTTTCACCCACGAAGGACGGGTGAGTCGATCACGAAGGAAGTGGCAATGCTGTTTTATAGAGGTTTGAAACCGGCACTGGGCTGGATGTTGTTGTTTGGATTACTGGGGTTGATGCGTTGCAGTCTGGCGGCGCAGCTGGCGCTGCACGAAGAGGTCGCGGCATTCAATGTTCAACCTGTGGAACTGGACGCCCGCGAGCGCCAATGGATTCACGAAAAC
>NZ_QAIU01000392.1:886-16576 GCF_003061205.1 Pseudomonas sp. HMWF006 | reverse complement strand
TCAGGATGAACACGGGCAATGGAGCGGTTTGAACAACGACGTGCTCAAACGCGTCAGTGCGATGACCGGGCTGCAGTTTGTGCATCAGGAGTCGTTCTCCACCGACCACCTGCTTGAGCGACTGGAGAGCGGGGCGGCGGACATCAGCACGACGTTGGCCATGAGCGACGAGCGCAAGGTGTTTCTGGATTTCAGCCATGCCTTCGGTGGCGCAGGCTGGGTGTTCGTCGGCCACATCGGCGCGCCGCGGGTGGAATCGTTCGAGCAGTTGGCCGGACGTGTCGTTGTGCTGCCGGCCCGGCATGCTCTGGAAGACCTGATTCGGCGCGATTTCCCGCTGATTACGGTGCGTTCGGTCAAGACGTACGCCGAAGCCCGCGCATTGGTCGAGAGCGGCGAAGCCTATGCCACCATCGAAAATGAAATCGGGGCGCAGCTCTATCCCTTGGGATTGCTCAGGGTGGGCGGGCTGCTGGAAGGCAAGTGGGAAGCTGATCATCTGGCGGTGCGCAAAGGCATGCCGGAGCTACTGAGTATTCTCAACAAGGCACTTGAGGCGTTTCCCGCGACCGAGTTACGGGCCATTCGCCTGAAATGGCTGGAGGGCGTTGCACCTGTCCCGGAGCAGTCGATCTGGCAGCGGATGATCGAATGGGGCTGCTGGGTGATGGGCGGGTGGAGTATTTTCGGTCTGTTGTCGCTGGTGTGGAACCGGCGCCTGACGGCGGTGATCAAGTTGCGCCGCGAGGCCGAGAAGGATCTGGGCGATCAACTGGCGTTTCAACACGCGCTGATCGACTCCATGCCTGACCCGATGTTCGTCCGCGATCTGCAAGGGCGTCTGATCATGTGCAACCGCAGCTATGAAGAAGCGCTTTCGGTTCGCCAGGATCAAGTGCAGGGCCGCTTGCTGTTCGAAGTCGATGCATTGCCCGAAGCGACGGCCTCGATGCTGCATGACGAGTTCATCGTGCAATTGCGCACGCGCAAGTCACGTTTCAGCAAACGGCAATTGCAATTCAAAAATGGCCCGCGTGAGGTCTATCAGTGGACTGTGCCGTTCTACAGTGCCGACGGCCAGTTGCGCGGGCTGTTGGGCGGCTGGACCGATATCACCCAGCGTAGGACGGAAAGCGGATGCCGATGTCCGCACTGAGGATTAGGAAATGTCCTATAGGACGCGACTACTTTTCCGATGGGAGGCTTAAGACGACTGCCCTAGAGTGAACGACAACTGCGGTGAGAGTCCGCGATTGTCGCTTTAGAGGTCGCCTATGCGCTCGCTTAAAATCCTGATTCTTGAACCCAATCCGTTTCAACTGATGGCGTTGCATCAAATGCTCAACGCCATCGGCATCTATGACGTTCTGACCGCGCCGTCGCTGGCATCGGCCTTGTGTTCCCTGGGGCATCGCGGCGCGGTCGATATCGCCATCTGCGATCCGCAGCTCAAGGGTGGCGATGGCCTGGCCCTGATCCATCATCTGGCGCAACAGGATCAAGCTCGGGCTTTGATCCTGCTGGGGGCGGTCGCATCGAGTGTGTTGGGCGATCTTGAACGCTTGCTGTGCGAGCATCGCCTGCGAATGCTGGGGTGCCTGCAAACACCGGTCTCGGCGGTGCTGATGAGAGGTTTGCTGGACAGTTATCTGCTCGCGCCCATGGCGGCGCGGGCCTGAAGCGTACGGTTATTTTTCTGTCATCTTCACCGTGCATGCTCTGACAGACCGGTAACGCTTCCAGGGATGGAGCAACCGGCAGGCAGAACTTTCTTCTCGGGCCGGTGGTCATTTACTGTGGACATGCCCCAGACACAATGTTTTCGGACTATTGAGTGGAGATCGAGATGGAAAGTATCAGTCTATTGCTCGGTGAGGCTCTGAGCCCGTATCAGGTTTCGTTGTCTGCAAGCGGCGCCCGTGGCGAATGCCGGGTGACCTTGAAGAACAGCAACGGCGCAATTGTGGTGGAACGCGAATTCAATCAGGCGCAGTTGAGCGACAAACGCCTGCTGACGGATGTGGTCGATGGTCTGCACCGTGACATTCTGATCGCCGAAGGGCGCCTGGAACCCTGTGTGATCGCGGCATTGCGCAACGCAGCACTGGACAAGCGTCCGGCGCTCTGAAGATGAAATATTTTTTGTGGGAACCTTCCTGCATCCCTGTCAGTCAGACCCCATAACAGCAGGATCAAGCATTGTGCTCCGGTGCTTGTCGCTTGCTGCTACGGGTCCTTTGTAGACCACGTTTAACCCCGAGTCGTCTCCCCACTTCTCGGGGTTTCTTTTGTCCGGCGTTTGCCTAATGGGTCGCCTGCTGCTCGAAAAAGACACGGGCCTGCTCCAGATAATCAGCCTGTCGCTCGGGATCGAGCCACGCCGCGTAGAGCTGATTCAAATGCGCGTGGGGCAGGGTGCGCAACAGTTGGTTGATTTCACTGATCGCCTGACGTCCCTGAGTTGTGTCGGAACAGGCGACGTAACCCGAGAGATATTTCCCGGTGCCCTGGATGGGGTAGAACGCCAGCTCGTCCTCGGCGATCTTCGCCTGTTTCGCCTGATAGCGGATTTCCGGCCAGTAACCCAGCACCACCTGCAATCGGCCCAGACGCTGCATCGACAGCAGATTGCTCAGGGCGTCGTTACCGTAATGGGGGGTCAGCGCACCGCTGTGGGCTTGATGGAGTATGTTGTCGATGAACTCGCCGTAGCTGCGTTCAGCGACCACGCCGACTTTTCTGTCGGTGGCGGCCAACAGCGCCGACAGGTCGACCTCGCCGCCCACCAGATAGGGTTCGAGCAGCGAACGGTCTTGCTGACGAACCACCAGACCATTGCTCACCACGCGTATCGCCGGGATCGAATACACGACCCATTGCGCGCGGTCCTTGTTCCACAACAGCGCGGGGTCACAGGCAAAAGGGTTTTCGTGCAGCATCTGCAGGCCACGGGCGCGATTGACCCGCATCAGCGTGTGTTCGTATTGCGGCAGGCCGGCGATCAGCAGCAGCATCAATTGATCGATCACGCCCTGGTCCTTTTTCGGGCCTTCTAATATCGTCAGGGGCGGCAGGTCGCGCAACAACCAGATCAGCGTCGGTTTGGCCTGCGCTGCGGTCGACACGGCCAGCAGAAACAGCAGGCCGAACAGGCGCCACGTCCACCAGTGATGGGCGCGGTTGGCCTCAGATGTCTGCTGGCGTTTCAGCTTAAATGGCTCCGTCTTCGCGCAACCGGGCGATCTGTTGCTCGTCGTAGCCAAGGTCGTGGAGTACCTGCGCGTTGTGTTCACCGAGCTGTGGCCCGACCCATTCGGAAGAGCCCGGCGTCTCAGAGAGTTTCGGCACGATGCCCGGCATCTTGAAGTCCTTGCCGTCCGGCAGCTTGGCGTGCAGGAACATTTCCCGCGCCAGGTACTGCGGATCGTTGAACATGTCTTCGGCGCTGAAGATCCGGCTCGCGGGCACCTCGGCCTGATTGAGCAGGTCGAGCACCGTTTGCAGCGGTAACGAATTGACCCAGCGATCGATCACCCCATACAACTCGTCGCGACGATTGTCACGTCCGTCGTTGCTCGCCAGTGCCGGGTCATTGGCCAGATCGTCCCGGCCAATGATCATCATGAAGCGCTTGAAAATGGCATCGCCGTTGGCGCCGATCTGCACATGCTTGCCGTCGGCACTGGTGTGAATCGACGACGGTGTAATGCCCGGCATGATGTTGCCGGTGCGCTCACGGATGAAACCGAACACATCGAACTCCGGGACCATGCTTTCCATCATGGCGAAGATCGCTTCATATAGCGCCACATCGACCACCTGGCCGAGGCCACCGTTGACCTCGCGATGACGCAACGCCATCAGTGCGCCGATCACACCCCACAGCGCGGCAATCGAATCGCCGATGGAAATCCCGGTGCGCACCGGTGGCCGGTCCTCGAAACCGGTGATGTAGCGCAACCCGCCCATGGACTCACCGACTGCGCCGAACCCCGGCTGATCCTTCATCGGTCCGGTCTGACCGAAACCCGAGAGGCGCACCATCACCAGTTTCGGATTCAGCGCGTGCAGGGTTTCCCAACCCAGCCCCAGTTTCTCCAGAACGCCGGGGCGGAAATTCTCGATGAGAATGTCGGCTTCGCCGAGCAATTTCTTCAGGATGGCCAGGCCGTCGGGATGCTTGAGGTTCAGCGTCAGCGACTTTTTATTGCGCGCCTGCACGAACCACCACAGCGACGTGCCTTCGTACAACTTGCGCCATTTGCGCAAGGGATCACCGCCGTCCGGCGACTCGATCTTGATCACGTCGGCGCCGAACTCGCCGCAAATGCGCGAGGCAAACGGCCCGGCAATCAACGTACCCAATTCAATGACTTTCACACCGCTGAGCGGTTTGTTGGCGAACGGCATACAGAATCCTGTAGGACAAGGCTGAGCAGATACAGCGTTTTAACATAGCCGGCTGTCAGACGCCGCAGCTTGATCGCCATCAATTCGATGATTGCCTACCGCATCGGTTAGACTTGCCGACTTTCCTCGTATCAAGAAGCCCGTTCATGGCCCAGCCTTCGACCACGTACAAGTTTGAACTGAACCTCACCGACCTCGACCGCAGCATCTACGAGAGCGTCAAGCAGACCATCGCCCGTCACCCTTCGGAGACCGAAGAGCGCATGACTGTGCGGCTGCTGGCCTACGCCCTCTGGTACAACGAGCAGTTGTCGTTCGGTCGTGGTCTGTCGGACGTGGATGAACCTGCACTGTGGGAAAAGAGCCTGGACGACCGTGTCCTGCACTGGATCGAAGTCGGCCAGCCGGATGCCGATCGTCTGACCTGGTGCTCGCGTCGCACCGAGCGTACCAGCCTGCTGGCGTACGGCAGCCTGCGCGTCTGGGAAACCAAGGTGATCCCGGCGATCAAGAACCTGAAAAACGTCAACATCGCCGCCGTGCCGCAAGAGGTGCTGGAGACCCTGGCCAAGGACATGCCCCGCGTCATCAAGTGGGACGTGATGATCAGCGAAGGGACGATCTTCGTCACCGACGACCGTGGTCAGCACGAAGTCCAGTTGCAATGGCTGCAAGGTGAGCGCGGCTGATCCTGCGCCGCCACCGGATTAAACCCACGTATTCAAGAGAAGTCTCTGTCACCCCATGCGTATCGAACCTCGTCAGCTGCCTGCCACTCTGCCTTTTCTCGGTGATATTCCACCGCTGTTGACCCGCCTGTACGCCGCGCGGGGCGTGCAGTCCGAGGCCGAACTGGACAAGAGCCTGGCGCGCTTGATCCCGTTCCAGCAACTCAAGGGCATTGATGCGGCGGTCGACTTGCTGGTGACGGCACTGGAGCAGCGCCAGCGCATTCTGATCGTTGGCGACTTCGATGCGGACGGTGCGACCGCCAGCACCGTGGGCATGCTCGGGTTGCGCCTGTTGGGCGCGGCGCATGTCGATTATCTGGTGCCGAACCGCTTCGAATACGGCTATGGCCTGACCCCGGAAATCGTCGAAGTCGCCCTGACCCGCGAGCCGCAGTTGCTGATTACCGTCGACAACGGCATCTCCAGTGTCGAAGGCGTGGCCGCTGCGAAAAAGGCCGGGCTCAAGGTCTTGATCACTGACCACCACTTGCCCGGCGATGAACTGCCGCAGGCCGATGCGCTGGTCAACCCGAACCAGCCGGGCTGCGAATTTCCGAGCAAGGCGCTGGCCGGCGTGGGCGTGATTTTCTATGTACTGATGGCCTTGCGTGCGCGCCTGCGCAGCCTCGGCTGGTACGAGAGCAAACCACAACCGAATATCGGCGAACTGCTCGATCTGGTGGCGCTGGGCAGCGTTGCCGACGTGGTGCCGCTGGATGCCAACAACCGGATTCTGGTGCATCAGGGCCTGGAGCGGATTCGCGCCGGGCGCGCACGGCCGGGGATCAAGGCGATCCTCGAAGTGGCCAAGCGCGACGCTGCACGTATTACGTCCACCGACCTCGGTTTTATCGTCGGCCCGCGCCTGAACGCGGCGGGGCGCCTGGACGACATGAGTCTGGGTATCGAATGCCTGCTGACCGCCGACGCCAACCGCGCTCGGGAAATGGCCGCGCAACTGGACGGCATGAATCAGGATCGCAAATCCATCGAGCAGGGCATGCAGCGCGAGGCGCTGGCCCAACTCAAGGACTTGCCGGTGGAGTCGATGCCGTTCGGTCTGTGCCTGTTCGATCCCGAGTGGCACCAGGGCGTCATCGGTATTCTCGCGTCGCGGATGAAAGAGCGTTATTTCCGTCCGACCATTGCCTTCGCTGATGCCGGTGACGGTCTGCTCAAGGGCTCCGGGCGTTCTGTGCAGGGCTTCCATATTCGCGACGCCCTGAGCGTGGTGGCGGCGCAGCATCCGAACCTGATTGCCAAATACGGTGGTCACGCCATGGCGGCCGGTCTGACCTTGCCACAGGAGAATTTTGCGCTGTTCGCCGAGGCATTCGATGCTGAAGTGCGTCGGCAACTTCGCGAAGAAGACCTGACCGGGCGCATGCTGTCGGATGGAACACTGGCGGTTGAGGAGTTCCACCTCGAACTGGCCCGTGCCTTGCGCCATGCCGGGCCTTGGGGCCAGCACTTCCCGGAGCCGCTGTTCCACGGCGTGTTTCAGTTGGTCGAGCAGCGTGTGGTGGGTGAGCGGCATCTGAAAGTGGTGCTGAAAAGCGAGTGCGGTTCGGTGAAGCTTGACGGCATTGCCTTTGGTATCGACCGCGATGTCTGGCCGAATCCGACCATTCAATGGGTTGAACTGGCCTACAAGCTCGACGTCAACGAGTTTCGTGGCAACGAGACCGTGCAACTGATGATTGCCCACATCGAACCGCGCTGACGCCATTCGCGAGCAAGCCCGCTCCCAGCTGGTGTAGGAGCGGGCTTGCTCGCGAAGGCCGACTTTCACACACAGAATTACTCTGAACCCTGCCTCCTCCTCAGTTGTCGACTAGGCTCTAAGCACTGCTTGATTGGCCTTGTGACGTCTTGTCGAATGTTTTGCCCGCGGGGGCGGGTGTTGTACCTTTTTCCTGTCACTCGTCGACTATTCAAACAGAACCCTGGAGCCTGCCCACTGATTCGAGAGGTGCCCCATGAGTCTGCTGCTTGAACCCTTCACCCTTCGCCAACTGACCCTGCCCAATCGCATCGCCGTGTCGCCGATGTGCCAGTATTCCAGCGTCGACGGCCTGGCCAACGACTGGCATCTGGTGCACCTCGGCAGTCGCGCCGTCGGCGGCGCTGGCCTGGTCTTCACCGAAGCCACGGCGGTCACCGCCGACGGGCGGATTACCGCTGAAGACCTCGGTCTGTGGAGCGACGAACAGATTGCACCGTTGCAACGCATTACCCGATTTATTACGTCCCAAGGCGCGGTCGCCGGCATCCAACTGGCCCACGCCGGGCGCAAGGCCAGCACCCATCGGCCGTGGATCGGCAAGCATGGCAGCGTCAAACCCGATGATGGCGGCTGGACCCCGGTCGGGCCTTCGCCGATTGCTTTCGACCCGCAACACACGCAACCGAAACAGCTGGATGAAGGGCAGATCGCTGATGTCATTCAGGCCTTTGTCGATGCTGCCAAACGAGCGTTGACGGCGGGTTTCAGTGTGGTTGAGGTGCATGCCGCGCACGGTTATCTATTGCATCAGTTTCTTTCGCCACTGAGCAATCAGCGCCGCGATCAATATGGTGGTTCGTTTGAAAACCGCATTCGCCTGGTGCTGCAAGTCACCGAGGCGGTGAGGGCGGTCTGGCCTGAGGAATTGCCGGTGTTTGTCCGCGTATCGGCCACTGACTGGGTGGAGGACGGCTGGAACCCGGATGAAACCGTGGAGCTGGCGCGACGCCTGCACACGCTTGGCGCGGATCTCATTGATGTGTCTTCGGGTGGCACCGCAGCGAATGCCGAGATTCCAGTGGGGCCGGGCTATCAGACGCGCTTCGCCGAACGTGTGCGTAAGGAGTCAGGCATCGCCACCGGCACCGTGGGCATGATTACCGAGCCGGCGCAGGCCGAGCACATTCTGCGCACCTGTCAGGCCGACATCATCTTCCTCGCCCGTGAGCTGCTGCGTGATCCGTACTGGCCGCTGCACGCCGACGATGATCTGGGTGGGCGCAAAGCGGTGTGGCCGGCGCAATATCAGCGCGCCACTCATCGTGATCAGCCGATTCACGAGTCAGACTTGCGCGATTGAGTGAGTCGCAATAAAGCAAAAAGCCCCGGTCAGTGATGGCCGGGGCTTTGTTTTGTCTGTTTGTCTTTCGCTGCGATGCTGCCGCCATCGCTGGCAAGCCAGCTCCCACAGATTTGGTGGCGTACGCAAAATCTGTGATCAACACCCATCACTGTGGGAGCTGGCTTGCCAGCGATGAGGCCCGTGCAGGCGCCTTAAATCATCAAGGGTACTTGCGCTTGTCTGGCGCCGGCGGGAAGTACTGGTACAACCAGGTCTCGCTCAGCGTGCGGTCATTGGTGCGAATGAACAAACGCAGTTCCACCGGCTCGACGCTGTCGCTGGTCGGGTACCAGTCGAACAGGATCCGGTAACCCTTGATGTCGTCGAGCACCAGCACGCTGAAGTCCTGCACCTTGCCGTTGGAACACGTGACCACCGGTTCGATCCCGGTGCCCTGCGGCAGGCGATCCAGGCCGCCTCCGGTGAAGTCCACGGCAAAACGGCGGGCCCACACCGGCGGATAATGCTCGCCCGGTGCCCAGCCTTCAGTAAAGCCGCCCATGCCGGAACGGGTTGCATGCACCCGCGCCAATGGCGTGCCGACCGGCGGCAGGGCGCTCCAGTAGAGCTTGTAGCCGTAATTCAGCGAGTCGCCGGCCGCCACCGGTTTCTTCGGCGTCCAGAACGCAACGATGTTGTCCAGGGTTTCGCCGGTTGTAGGAATTTCCAGCAGATCAATAGAGCCTTCGCCCCATGCTGTGGTCGGTTCGACCCACAGGCTTGGGCGCTTGCTGTACCAGTCGACGGTGTCCTGATAGTTGGCGAACTCATGGTCGGTCTGCACCAGACCGAAGCCTTTTGGATCCTTGTCGGCAAAAGCGTTGAACTGCAGGGTCGCCGGGTTGTTCAGCGGGCGGCAGATCCACTCGCCGTTGCCGCGCCACATCGCCAGGCGATCGGAGTCGTGGATTTGCGGGTGGATGGTGTCGCACATGCGGCGTTCGTGAGTGCCGCAGCTGAACATGCTGGTCATCGGTGAAATGCCCAGTTGTTCGATGGCGGTGCGCGCATTGATGTGGGCGTCGACTTCCATCACCACGCGTTCGGCCTGGCAGTCGATGTCGAAGCGGTAGGCGCCGGTCGCACTCGGCGAATCGAGCAGCGCGTAGACGACAAAACGCGTGGCGTTCTGATCCGGCGTCTCGAACCAGAATTTGGTGAAGTCAGGGAATTCTTCGCGCTTCTTGGCGTAAGTGTCGATCGCCAGGCCGCGAGCGGAGAGGCCATATTGGCCAGTCGCATCCACCGCACGGAAATAGCTGGCGCCGAGGAACGACACCACGTCATGGCGATCCAGCTCCGGTGCCTTGAACAGTTTGAAGCCGGCGAAACCCAGATCACCTTTCAACTGCTGCGTGTCGACCGAAGTGTTTTCATAGTTGAACAGCGCCGGGCGGAAATGCACCTCGCGGGCGGTGCGGGTCTTGGGATCGACGCTGTACATGCGCACCGGCTGACGGAAACCCATGCCGACGTGGAAGAACTGCACGTCCAGTTGACCCTTGTTCTCCTTCCACAACGAATGCTCGCCGTCGTAGCGGATCGCGTTGAAGTTTTGCGGGGTCATGGTCGCCAGTGTCGGCGGCAGCACCTGTTTGGTGTCCTGATAAGCGTTGCCGGCCAGTTGCTTGGCCTGGCGCTTCAGCGCTTCGAAGTCGAACGCCTGCGCCTCGCCATCGGCGGCGCCGCCATTGGCTGCCCACGCACGGGTGGCCAGCAGGCCGGTGGCCGAAAGACCGGTGTAAGCCGCAATGGCCATGGACGCTTTGAGCAAATTCCTGCGGTGCATAAATACAACCTGTCGTGTGCAATCCCGCGCCTTTCCTGGCACGTGCTGGATCAGAAATAACGGTTCGGACAAGCCTTCGGCCAAACGCAACGGACTATAAACAGATGCCGGCTAGCTTAAACGGTTCGCTCGCCGAGCAAAATTCGTTGATTCACTACGCCAGTGTGTCAATGAAACAAGACATGTCGGTTAAAAGTCTGACAGGGCGTTCTGATTTACACGGCATATCTGCTTTTTTCGACTAATTACTCTAAAAACTGCTTTTCAGCGCCGATTTAATTTCTATTCTATGGGCATGACCGGTGTGACCAGAAGAACCGGTGAGGCACACGACACTGCTGTAAGGGGCAGGGCGATGTGGTGGTTTAGCAGTTCTTTGACGTATTAGAGAAGGACATCGTCCATGGCAAAAATACAAGGCATCACCGAAATGTTGGGCATCTTTCCCTGCCTCGGCAGCGGCCGCAAAAGACGTCGGTTGAGCTCCGACGAACTGAAACTGGTGGAGCGTTATCGAGAGCTATCAGAAGGGGACCGGATTGCGATGCGCTATCTGGTGGATGCGATGCGGAGTGTTTCGCGGTTTTGAGTGGAAATAAAAAGGGGCGGACTGAAAGGTCCGCCCCTTTTTTATTTGGATCAGCTACACGTTCCCAGTACTGGATACGGCCGCTGGCCGTGCATCAACTCCGGCACATCCCGCCATTTGACCCACGCTTGCTGTTGCCAGTGCAGCAACGGCACCGTGACGCCTGCCCAATGCATTGAGCTCAGGCTCGGGTGGTTTTCCACAGGGCTTGATTGGGTTTCGCGCAGCATCGGGATGACTTCATGGCTCAGCCATTGGCGCAGGTGACGGTTTTCCGGGACGAAGTGATGGACGAGCAGGGCAAACAGGCCGGACTCGCTGACCATCGCGCAATCGACGATTTCGCCGTCCCGACGTAGGAGGACATGGCGACGTTGGTCGGGATCGAGTTTCAGGGTGAGGCGTTCGTTCAGGGGGTAACCCATCAAGCGACCGAGATCTTGCACGCAGAACCAGGCTTCGTGGTCTTGCATGAAGGCGTGGAGGAAGCGGTTGTGGCGGGTGAAGATTGTGGGGGTGAAGTGAGTGGAAGATGGATTGTGGATTTGGGGAGACATGTAGTGACTTCCGTTTCGAGTTGGAAAGTCGCCACCAATTCTTCGAAAAATTGGGTGGCGAGCCGAGTGGCGTTCGAAGTCGGGTTACTTCCTGTCGAAACGGTAAAGCCGGAAGGCCCGCGCCACACGGCCCGCCATAAAGCAGAACTGAAGTTGTGAAAAAGCCGCAGTTCAATGGAGGGCATGCAAGCACCGTTTTGACAGTTTCCGGCTTCGACCCCGGGTCGCTGAATTAGCAGCGACGGGATAAAGCCTATCGGTCAGGCGCTTGCGGCGACAAGTCTACCCTGTGGACGTGCAGCGTAGGAAACGGGGCTTTTTCAGGAAGTCTGTGTCTGTAGGAAATGCCTGTTTTTGCATTGGTGCCAGCGAACCCGCCCCTAACCAGTGTTTTTTCCGTTATTTGTTTGAATCTTGCGCATCGCTGCAGATGCTCGGCCCTTGGTCTCAGGGCTCAAAGGATTGTGACGAATAACGGAGAATTCAATGAAGGTGTCTCTCAAGCAGATCAACGGCGCTTGGGATCACGGCTGGGTGCTGGACAAACACATGGTAAGTAGTCCATGGACGCGGCCTGCGCTGTTTTGCGTAAATATCCGAAGGTAGGGAAAATTTACGTCGCAGCGCTAACTTGGAAGTGAACTCAATGACCACTGTATTTATTGCCGGCTCTATCAACATCAAGAACCTTGATCCGAAGGTTAAAGAGCGCATCAATAATATCGTAGCGTCAGATTTTGAGGTGGTGGTGGGTGATGCTGGGGGCGCCGATACCTCCATTCAGCAGCACCTGCTGAGTCTCGAACGATCCAGAACCACGGTGTTCTGCAGCGGTTCTGCCCCGAGGAATAACCTTGGACAGTGGCCCGCCAGAACAGTCGACTCCAAACATTCGAAAGGGTCGAGAGCTTTCTTCACCGAGAAAGACGTCGTCATGGCCGAAGCAGCCGACTACGGCTTGATGATCTGGGATGCAAAGAGCACCGGCACGCTCTGCAATGTCATTGAACTGTTATCGAGAAAGAAAAAGTCGCTTGTTTTCGTCAACAAGGAAAAGGAATTCAAAGTGGTCGGAGACGTCAGTCAGCTCGAAGAATTGGTCGCATTCATGTCCGATCACGCCAAGCAAAAGGCCAACGAAAAAATCAAACTGTTCGACCGTATTTCCCTGTTGAAGCACGATCAGGCAGAGCTTTCTTTTTGATGTTTTTTTCTGGGCTTTCCTGAACCCCGGCACCTAGTCGGTGCCGGGATCAAAAACTCTTAGCGACTCACCTTCCAAGCATCCCCAGCCGGCGCCTTCCCATGGTCATACGGCTTGCCAATCCACATATAAACCAGCCCCAAGCCAATCACGATCGCGGTGCTCAACACCATCGCATAGTTCACGTACCACGCCGCATCCGGCGTACGTGGCCAGGCCATGTTGATGATCGCGCCGACGCCGTACACCAGCGCGCCGATGTTCACCGGCCAGCCCCAGGCGCCGAGGGTGAATTTGCCGCTCGGTTTCCAGCCTTTGCTGCGGGCGTACAGCGCGGCCAGGACGATCATCTGGAACGCGAGGTAGATGCCGATCGCCGCGAAGCTGACGATGGTGGCCACGGCGTCTTGCAGGAAGAAGCCGAGGGCGATGATCAGGGCCGGCAGGACGCCGGACACGAACAGCGCGGCAACCGGCACTTGGGTGGTCGGAGAAATCTTCTTCAGCAGGCGGCTGCCGATGACCATTTCGTCGCGAGCGTAGGAGTACAGCAGACGGCTCGCGGCGGCCTGCAGGCTGATGACGCAGGAGATGAAGGAAATCATCACCACGCCCATCACCACTTTCGAACCGATTGGGCCGAAGGCGTTGTTGAGGATGGTGGTGACCGGGTCCTTGTCGGTGCCGTTGATCACCGCTTGCATGTCCGGTACGGCGAGGATCAGCGCCAAGCAGGCGAACATCGCCGCAATGCCGCCGATGTAGATGGTCATGCGCATGGCCACCGGGATTTTTGCGCTGGGGTTCGGGGTTTCTTCGGCGACGTCGCCACAGGCCTCGAAGCCGTAGTACAGGAACATCCCCGCCAGCGAAGCGGTGAGGAATGCCGGCAGGTACGAGCCGTCGACGCTGATGTCGAAGGTGTTGAACAGCACGCTCAGCGGTTGGTGACGTTCGAAGATCAGCAGGTAAACGCCGACGATCACTGCGCCAACCAGTTCGCAGAGGAAGCCGAACATGGCGATCCGCGCCAGCACTTTGGTGCCGCTGAGGTTTACCAGTGTGGCGAACAGGGTCAGCACCAGGGCGATGACGATGTTGGTGTTGTTGCTCGGCTCAAAACCGAGCATGGCGGCCAGGTATGGGCCGGCACCGACGGCGACTGCAGCGATGGTTACACACAGGGCGATGGAGTAGATCCAGCCGACCATCCACGCCCATTTCTTGCCCACTAAACGGCGCGCCCAAGGGTAAACACCACCGGAAATCGGGAACTGCGAAACCACTTCGCCGAAGATCAGGCACACCAGCAACTGGCCGCAACCGACCAGCAAGTAAGCCCAGAACATCGGTGGACCACCGGCGGCGAGGCATAGGCCGAACAGGGTATAAACCCCTACAACCGGTGACAGATAAGTGAAGCCCAAAGCGAAGTTTTCCCACAGGCTCATGCTGCGGTTGAAGTTCGAGGTGTAGCCCAGCTGGCGCAGTTGTTCGGCATCGCTGTCGGCAACGGCGGCGAGATCGGGTGAGGCACTCATGTGTGTTTGCTCCGTGAAATCGGCAGATTTCGGATGGCCGAGGCCGTGGCGAGGCTTGGTGGGCGCCGCCCGGGTCGGTAGTTATTGTCAGGTGTTGAATCCTGGTGGTGCGCAGAGCCGGTTTCTGCCTTGAAGCCGGGGTGACGCCATCGCGAGCAGGCTCACTCCTACAATTTGGAATGCGATCCCTGTAGGAGCCAGCCTGCTGGCGATGCTTTTAGTGCTTGAACATCACATGCCGAACCGTGGTGTAGTCCTCCAGCCCATACATGGACATGTCCTTGCCGTAGCCGGACAATTTCTGACCGCCATGGGGCATTTCGCTGACCAGCATGAAGTGCGTGTTGACCCAGGTGCAGCCGTACTGCAAACGGGCGGACAAGCGATGTGCGCGTCCTACATCCGCCGTCCACACCGAGGAGGCGAGGCCGTAGTCCGAATCGTTGGCCCATTCCAGCGCCTGCGCTTCATCGGTGAATTTGGTCACCGAGACCACCGGCCCGAACACTTCGCGGCGGACGATTTCGTCATCCTGTTGCGCGTCGGCCAGCACCGTCGGTTCGAAGAAGAAACCGTTGCCCTCAACAGCCTTGCCACCGGTGATCAAACGGATGTGCGGCTGCGCCACGGCACGTTCGACAAACCCGGCGACGCGGTCGCGATGCTGCGCAGTGATCAGCGGTCCCAGCTCGGTGGACGGATCATCCTGTAAGCCGTATTTGATGCTGCTGACCGCTGCGCCGAGCTTCTCGACGAACTGTTCGTAGATGCCTTGCTGTGCGTAGATCCGGCACGCAGCGGTGCAATCCTGCCCGGCGTTGTAGAAACCAAAGGTACGGATGCCTTCAACCGCAGCGTCGATGTCGGCGTCATCGAAGATGATCACTGGCGCCTTGCCGCCCAGTTCCATGTGCATGCGTTTGACGCTGTCGGCGGTGCTGGAAATGATGTTCGAACCGGTGGCGATCGAGCCGGTCAGCGAGACCATGCGCACTTTCGGATGCGTGACCAGCGGACTGCCCACGGTAGGACCACGACCGAACACCAGATTGAGCACACCGGCCGGGAAGATGTCCGACGCCAGTTCGGCCAGACGCAACGCGGTCAGCGGGGTTTGTTCCGACGGCTTGAGCACCACGGTATTACCGGCAGCGAGGGCCGGGGCGATTTTCCAGGCGACCATCATCAGCGGGTAGTTCCACGGTGCGATGGAGGCGATCACGCCCCCCGGGTCGCGGCGGATCATCGAGGTGTGGCCGGGCAGGTATTCGCCAGCCGCCGAACCGCTCATGCAACGGCTGGCGCCGGCGAAGAAGCGGAACACGTCGGCGATTGCCGGGATCTCGTCATTCAGCGCAGCGCTGTAGGGTTTGCCGCAGTTGGCAGATTCGAGTTTCGCCAGTTCTTCGCCGTGGGCTTCGATGGCGTCGGCGAGTTTGAGCAGCAGCAGCGAACGGTCTTTCGGCGTGGTTTGCGACCAGTCGGCAAAAGCGCTGTCGGCGGCGCGTACGGCGGCATCGACCTGAGCCTCGGAGGCTTCATTGATTTCCACCAATACTTCACCGAGGGAAGGGTTGAGCACCGCTTGCGCCGGGCCTTCGCCGTTGACCAGTTGGCCGTTGATCAAGAGTCTGGTTTGCATGATTTTGTCCTCACTAACACTTTTATTGTTCTGGCCGAATCGAGAGCCCTGTGGGAGCGAGCTTGCTCGCGAAAGCGGTGTATCAGTCGACATCAATGT
>NZ_QAIU01000392.1:0-864 GCF_003061205.1 Pseudomonas sp. HMWF006 | reverse complement strand
GTTTATTTACCGCCACTGCCGGCGACGCTCTCGCCACCGCGCGTCAGGTAATACGCGCCGAGGATCGGCAACATGGTCACCATCATCACCAGCATGGCGACGACGTTGGTCACCGGCACATCCCGTGGCCGGCTCAGCTGATTGAGCAGCCATAACGGCAACGTGCGTTCATGCCCGGCGGTAAACGTGGTGACGATGATTTCGTCGAACGACAGCGCGAACGCCAGCATGCCGCCCGCCAGTAACGCCGAGCCGAGGTTCGGCAGGATGATGTAGCGGAAGGTCTGCCAGCCATCGGCGCCGAGGTCCATCGAGGCCTCGATCAAACTGTGCGAAGTCCGGCGCAGACGGGCGATGACGTTGTTGTAGACGATCACCACGCAGAAGGTCGCGTGGCCGACGATGATGGTGAACATCCCCGGCTCGATCCCCAGCGTCTTGAACGTCGCCAGCAAGGCAATCCCGGTGATGATCCCGGGCAGCGCAATCGGCAGGATCAGCATCAGCGAAATGCCCTGCTTGCCGAAGAAATCCCGGCGGTACAGCGCTGCCGAAGCCAAGGTGCCGAGCACCATCGCAATCAACGTGGCAATGGCTGCGATCTGCAATGAAAGCTTGATCGCCTCCAAAACGTCCGGCCGCGAAAACGCCACGCTGAACCAGTGCAACGTGAAGCCCTTCGGCGGAAAACTGAGCGCGGCCTCTTCGGTGTTGAAGGCGTAGAGGAAGATGATCAGGATCGGGAAGTGCAGAAACACCAACCCGCCCCAGGCCGCGATTTTCAGGCCTGGAGAGGCTTTGTCCCCCTGCTTTTCTGAATTAGAGCGCATCGAAGGCCCCCAGACGTTTGACGATGGACAGGTA
>NZ_QAIU01000391.1:0-4506 GCF_003061205.1 Pseudomonas sp. HMWF006 | reverse complement strand
GCATCGGCCCACGCCCGGGCCACCGGGTATTCCCACATGAAGCCGTACCCGCCGTGCAATTGCACGCACTCGTCGAGCACCTTGCATTGCAGGTCGGTGCCCCAGTACTTGGCCATCGCCGCCGTCGGCACATCCAGTTTGCCTTGCAGATGCAACTCGAGGCAGCGGTCGACGAAGACCCGGCCGATCTGAATCTCGGTGGCCATCTCCGCCAGCTTGAAGCGGGTGTTCTGGAAATCGGCAATTGCCTTGCCGAAGGCCTTGCGATCACGGGTGTAATCCAGCGTCCACTGCAACGCAGCTTCGGCTGAAGCCAGCCCGCCGATTGCCACGGTCAGGCGCTCCTGCGGCAACTCCTGCATCAAATAAGCGAACCCCGCCCCGGCCTGGCCCAACAGGTTTTCCTTGGGTACACGGACGTCCTGGAAGAACAATTCCGACGTGTCCTGGGCCTTCATGCCGACCTTCTCCAGGCGCTTGCCCTTCTCGAAGCCAAGCGTATTGGCTTCGACCAGGAACAGGCTGGTGCCCTTGGCGCCAGCCTTCGGATCGGTCTTGGCGACAACGATCACCAGATCCGCGAGAAAGCCGTTGGTGATAAAGGTCTTGGAGCCGTTGATCACGTACTCATCGCCATCCAGCACAGCGGTGGTCTTCACGCCTTGCAGGTCGGAACCGGCGCCCGGCTCGGTCATGGCGATGGCCGTGACCATCTCGCCCGAGACCAGTTTGGGCAGGTACTTGTGCTTCAGCGCCTCGCTGCCGTAATGCAGGATGTACGGCGCAACGATGTCCGAATGCAGCGAAAAGCCGATGCCGGTCAGCCCCAGCCGCCCCACTTCCTCGATCACCACGGTGCTGTAGAGAAAGTCCGCGCCCAGGCCGCCGTACTCTTCGGGCAAGTGCGAGCAGAGCATCCCCGCCTCCCCCGCCTTGTTCCACAGTTTGCGGTCGATGTGGCCTTGTTTCTCCCATTGCGCATGGAACGGCACAGCCTCTTTTTCGAGGAAGGTTCGTACGCTGTCGCGGAACAATTCGTGCTCGGAGCTGAACAAGGTTCTGGGGATCATGCGGCACCTTTCTTTCTTGTTGGAGGGAGATGACCTTCAGAGACTATGCCTCACCTCCGATACAGGACACTGGACACATCCGACAAAAAATAAGACGATCCAGCCGTCTGGTGACCACTTTCCCTTATAAAAACAAAACAAAAGTTGAATTATGTCCAAGCAAGTCTCCACGCCCTTGCGGCGCGTCAGCATCCTGGCAATCGACCGGGTTTTCGCATCCACACTCATGCAGGCCAAGGATTTCTTCCACCTGGCCAGCCTGCGTTACGGCAAACAACTGGGCCACGGCCTGACACCGGCGTTCGAAACGCGCCTGGTCAGCCCCGACGGCAAACCGGTGAACAGTTTCAGTGACGTGGTGATGCCGGTGGACGGCGGCCTGGAAAACGCCGATGTGATCATCCTTCCGGCGTTCTGGGATGATTTCGATACCCTTTGCAGCCGTTATCCCCAGGTCTTGCCGTGGCTGCGTGAACAGCACGCCCGTGGCGCCGTGCTCTGCGGCGAAGCCACCGGCGTGTTCTGGCTGGCCGAGGCCGGCTTGCTCAATGGCAAGGAAGCGACCACCTACTGGCGCTTCTTCAATACCTTCGCCGAGCGATTCCCCAAGGTTTACCTGAATCAGGACAAGCACCTGACCGACGCCGACAACCTGTATTGCGCCGGCGGCACGACATCGGCGTGCGATCTCTATATCTACCTGATCGAACGCTTCTGCGGCGCCAACGTGGCGCAAGCCGTGGCCCGCGACATCCTTTACGAGGTGCAGCGCAGCTATTCGCCAGGGCGCATCGGCTTCGGCGGGCAGAAGCTGCATCAGGACGTGATCATCCTGCAGATCCAGCACTGGCTCGAAGAGCACTACGCCGACAAATTCCGCTTCGAAGACGTCGCCCGTGAGCACGGCATGAGCATCCGCAACTTCATGCGCCGCTTCCAGACCGCCACCGGCGACAAGCCGCTGCATTACCTGCAACGCCTGCGCATCGAGACCGCCAAGGGCCTGTTGTCCGGCAGCCGCAAGAGCATCAAGACCATCAGTTATGAGGTCGGCTACGACGATGCGAGCTTCTTTGCGCGGTTGTTCCGCCAGCACACCGAGCTGTCGCCGAACCAGTATCGGCAGCAGTTTCAGCAGGCTGCGTAACCCCCCGAAGCAAATACAAAACCTGTGGGAGCTGGCTTGCCAGCTCCCACAAGGATTGCAGTGCGTTCGAGTTTTTCTTCAGCGCATAAAAAGGGCCTGCAATTGCAGGCCCTTTTTTTTTGTACGCCGATTCTGTTTAAGGCTTGTGCGCCCGCGACAGGAATTCGTGGGATTGCATCTCCAGCAGACGGCTGAGCGTGCGCTGGAACTCGAACGTCAGGCGCCCGCCGGTGTACAGGTCTTTCAACTCGACTTCGGCAGAAATGATCAGCTTGACGTTACGGTCGTAGAACTCGTCGACCATGTTGATGAAGCGCCGGGCGATGTCATCGGTGGTGACGCTCATCTGCTCGACGCCGCTGAGCAACACGGCGTGGAAGATCTTGCCCAGTTCGATGTAGTCGTTCTGGCTGCGCGGGCCATCGCACAGTTCGCGGAAGTCGAACCAGGCCACGTCGTCGCACGTGCGCAGGGCACGGATCTCACGGTTTTCGATGATCAGCACATCGTTCTCGATCGCGGCAGTGCACTCCGGCGTCAGTGCGCGGAAGCTCTTGCGCAAGCTTTCGTGCGCCGCTTCGTCGAGCGGATAGTGGAACAGCTCGGCTTGTTCGAGGTGACGCAGTCGGTAGTCGACGCCACTGTCGACGTTGACGATCTCGGTGTTCTGCTTGATCAGCGCAATCGCCGGCAGGAAACGCGCGCGTTGCAGACCGTCCTTGTACAGGCCATCCGGAACAATGTTCGAGGTCGCGACCAGAGTCACACCGTTTTTGAACAGTTCTTCCATCAGCGTGCCGAGGATCATCGCGTCGGTGATGTCGGACACGAAGAACTCATCGAAACAGATCACCCGCGACTCGGTCGCGAAGCGCTTGGCGATGATGGTCAGCGGGTTTTTCTCGCCGCCGAGGGTTTTCATCTCTTCGTGCACACGCTTCATGAAGCGGTGGAAGTGGGTGCGGGTCTTTTCCTTGAACGGCAGCGCTTCGAAGAAGGTGTCGACCAGGTAGGTCTTGCCGCGACCCACGCCGCCCCAGAAATACAGACCCTTGACCGGCGTCTGATCCTTTTTGCCAAACAGCTTGCTCAGCAAACCCGGCTTGTTCTGGTCGGCAGCAATGAGATCTTCATACAGACGCTGCAAATGACGCACAGCAGTTTCCTGCGCGGCGTCATGGAAGAAGTCCGGGCGTTTCAGATCAGCTTGGTATCGTTCTAGGGGCGTCATAATTCGTTAGCAAGGCAACAAAAACGGGCCGTCACTGTAGCGAC
The DNA here is from genome assembly GCF_003061205.1 of Pseudomonas sp. HMWF006. Taxonomy (NCBI): domain Bacteria; kingdom Pseudomonadati; phylum Pseudomonadota; class Gammaproteobacteria; order Pseudomonadales; family Pseudomonadaceae; genus Pseudomonas; species Pseudomonas sp. HMWF006. The sequence goes on along the minus strand of NZ_QAIU01000391.1, from coordinate 1,014 downwards.
GGCCCGTAGGAATGGCAATCAGCCCTTGGTCGGGCCGCGCCGTTGTTTAGTCCTGAACCGGGGTCAGCGCAACGCGCAACGCCTCGACGGCCGCGTCCCGCGCAGCGGTATCAGCGAACGCCGGGCTGTCGCCGACGCACTCGCCTTCCAGCCATACGCTGAAGCTCAGGTCTTCATTGCGCACATCCAGCGGCTGGCCGGATTGCAGTTGCTTGGTCACCTGGCCTGCAGTTTTGCCGTCGTCGAAGTTGCGCGACAACAGCAGTTGCTCGCCATCGGCCGCCAGCAGACGGAAGCGGAAGCTGCCATCGTCTTCACGGAAGCTGACGAAGCGCGCGGCTTTCGCGGCCTTCTTCTTGGTGGTCGCAGCGACTTGCACTTGATTGACGAAGGAACGCAGGCCTACGGCTTCACGCAGTTCGTTGAGGAACGGCGTTGCCACGGCACGGGCTTTCTTCGCGCCGATCTGCAGGATGTCTTCCAGATCTGCCGGACGTTCGATCAACTGGTGATACTTGTCGCGCGCCTCGCCCAGTTCGTTGTCGAGCAACTGGAACAGGCGATTCTTCGCCTCGCCCCAACCCAGACCGCCGAGCAGTTCGCTGCGGAACTCATCAGCCTGCGCCGGTGTGGCAAACGCCTGGAACAGGGTGAACAGGTGCGAGTTGTCCGGATCCTTGGCTTCGCCTGGCGCTTTGGAGTCAGTGACGATCCGCGAGATCGCGTCCTTCATCTCTTTGGCGCTGGAGAACAACGGGATGGTGTTGTCGTAGCTCTTCGACATCTTGCGCCCGTCGAGGCCCGGCAACGTCGCCACGCTCTCCTCGATCAGCGCTTCGGGCATGGTGAAGAACTCTTTGCCCTGGCCGAACAGGTGGTTGAAGCGCTGGCCGATGTCACGAGCCATTTCCACGTGCTGGATCTGGTCACGACCGACCGGCACCTTGTGTGCGTTGAACATCAGGATGTCCGCCGCCATCAGCACCGGGTAGCTGTAGAGGCCCATGGTGATGC
>NZ_QAIU01000390.1:814-7820 GCF_003061205.1 Pseudomonas sp. HMWF006 | reverse complement strand
CCTTCATGAAAGTCAGCCTCGCCCGTCATGGTTCGACGCTGCTGTTTTCCCTCGACGACAAACTGGTCGACAAGGCCCTCGGCACCCTCGACAAGCGCTTCCCGCCGATGGCCGACGTGCTGCCCAAAGACGTGCTGATGCCGATCTACTTCGGCCCGGACGCGATGGCGCAGCTGATGCAACAGGAAACCCTCGACAGCCTGCCGCAGGACATGGAGCCGGTGTTCTACAACGCCGCGCAAACCTACCTGATCCCGAAACTGCGCACCCTCGGCGGCTTCGGCAAATACGCCCTGACCCTGCCGCAAGGCAGCGAGCCTGACGGCCACTGGCAATGGCTGCCGCTGGAATGGAAAGCGCTGTGACGGCATTGATCCGCAGCCTCGGCCTGCTCGCGCTGTTGTTCAGTGCGGGCGCTCGTGCCATCGAAGCGCCGGCGCTCGATCCGGCGCAATCCCAGGTGTTCCGCGCCTGGTTCGTGCGCATCGCTCAGGAGCAACTGAGTCAGGGCCCGAGCCCGCGCTGGTATCAGCAGGACTGCGCCGGGCTGGTGCGTTTCGCCGCCAACGAAGCGCTGAAAGTCCATGACGACAAGTGGCTGCGCAGCAACGGCCTGTCCAATCGCTATCTGCCGCCGGAGCTGTCGCTGAGCGATGAGCAGCGCAAGCTCGCCCAGCAATGGCAGCAGGGCGGCGGCAAGGTCGGGCCGTACGTCAACGCGATCAAACTGATTCAGTTCAACAGCCATCTGGTCAGCCGCGACGTGTCTCAGGCGCGCCCCGGCGACCTGATGTTTTTCGATCAGGGCGACGACCAGCACCTGATGATCTGGATGGGCCGCTACATCGCCTATCACACCGGCACCACCACCCCGACTGACAACGGCATGCGTTCGGCAAGCCTGCAGCAACTCATGACATGGAAGGACACCCGATGGATACCCGACGCAGCCAACCCCAACTTCATCGGCGTCTATCGACTGAACTTTCTCTCCCAATGACCGGTGCCCGCATGTTGCGACTCTGCGCTCGAATTCCTCTGCTGCTGGCGCTGTTGCTGCCACTGGCGACTGTCAACGCTGAAGATTCGGTGGAGCCGAGCGGCTACACGCCGGTCTCCGGTGAAAGCTTCTTCCTGCTCGCCGACAGCAGTTTCGCGGCGGACGAACAGGCGATGGTGCGCCTCGAAGCACCCGGCCGCGACTATCGCCGCTTCCGCATGGAACCTTATGGCGGCGCCGACATTCGCGTGTACCGCATCGACAAGCCGCTGGATTTCCTCAAGCGCCAGAAGAACCTGCACCGTGTGGTCAGCGACGGCCAGTTCAAGGGCGAAGGCCTGTCCAACACCCTCGCGTACCTGTGGGACAACTGGTACCGCAAATCCCGCCGGGTGATGCAGCGCGCGTTCTCCTACGAGTCGCGCAAGCAAGTCACCGAGGAAGTGCCGGAACTGAAGATGGGCAACGCCATGGTCGCGCCGACGCCGTACGACGCGCAGCCGCAATTCGCCTTGATTCCGGGTCTGCCGGTGGTCAGCCAGTTCCGCTATCCGCTGTGGCAGGCCAAGCCGATCCAGCCGCCGGCCGGGGTCAATCTGGCCGGCTCGTCCAGCGACTTCGTCAGCGTCGCACCGGGTAACGTCTACATCCCGTTGGGCCAGTTGAAGCCGGGCCTGTATCTGGTTGAAGCGCTGATCGGCAAGTACCGCGCGACCACCATGGTCTTCGTCTCCAACACCGTGGCGGTGAGCAAGATTGCCGGCGATGAATTGCTGGTCTGGGCTGCGCGCAAACACGAAGGCAGTTCGGTGCCGAAGGTCAACGTGCTGTGGACCGACGGCCTCGGTGTGATGAGCAGCGGCGCCACCGATGCCGATGGTTTGCTGCGCCTGAAACACGTCAGCCCCGAGCGTTCGTTCGTCATCGGCGAAGACGAAGAGGGCGGGGTGTTCGTCTCCGAGAACTTCTATTACGACAGCGAAATCTACGACACCAAACTCTATGCCTTCACCGACCGGCCGCTGTATCGCCCGGGAGACTGGGTGTCGCTGAAAATCGTTGGTCGCGAGTTCAAGAATGCGCGGGATTCGGTGTTGCCTGGCGCGGCGGATGTCACCGTCAGCGTGCTCGACGCTACTGGCACCGAGCTGCAGCACCTCGACCTGAAACTCGATTCCAAGGCCGGCACCCAAGGCCGTTTCCAGCTGCCGGACAACGCCGTGGCCGGTGGTTACGAGATCCGTTTCAACTATAAGGATCAGGCTTACAGCAGTGCTTTCCGTGTCGCCGAGTACATCAAGCCGCACTTCGAGATTTCGCTGAACCTGGCCAAACAGGATTACCGCACCGGCGAGCCGGTCAAAGGCAGCCTGGTGCTGCTCTACCCGGACGGCAAACCGGTGGCCAACGCCAAACTGACCCTGAGCCTGCGTGCCCAGCAATTGTCGATGGTCGATAACGAGCTGCAATACCTCGGGCAATTCCCGGTGGAACTGACCAGCACTGAACTGACCACCGACAGCAAGGGCAATGCGACCCTCGACTTGCCGGCCGCCGACAAACCGAGCCGCTACATGCTGACCGTATTCGCCAGCGATGGTGCGGCGTATCGGGTCAAGACCACCAAGGAAATCCTCATTGATCGTGGCGCCGCGAGCTTCCGTTTGAGCGCGCCGCAACGTTTCAGCGCGGTCAACGACAAAGTCGCGTTCAGCTACGCCAACGAGGGCGGCAGCGAGCAGAGCAAAGCAGTGACCCCGAGCAGTTACGGCTGGGTGCGTCTGGAAGACCAGAGCACCGGTGAAGGCAAACTGGCGGCGACGGACAAGGGCTTCAGCATTGCCTTCGAACGTCCGGGCACTTACAACCTGACGCTGAAAGATCAGCACGGTCGCGTCCTCGGCGCCACCGGCCATTCGGTCACGGGGGAGGGCGTCAAAGCGGTGCCGGGCACTGTGGAAATCGTCCTCGACAAGCCCGAGTACAAGGCCGGCGATGAAGCGCTGGCGCTGATCACGTTCCCGGAGCCGGTCAGCGATGCCCTGCTGTCGCTGGAGCGCGACAAGGTCGAAGCCACCGCGCTGCTGGCCAAGGGCGGCGACTGGCTGAAGCTGGAAAAACTCAGTGACACCCAATACCGCGCACGCATTCCGGTGAAGGACAACTTCGCGCCGAACCTGACCTTCTCGGTGCTGTACACCAAGGGCGGTCAGTACAGCTTCCAGAACGCCGGGATCAAGGTGGTCGCGCCGCAAATCGACGTGGCAATCAGCACCGACAAAGCGGTGTATCAGCCGGGCGAAACCGTCACCGTCGACCTGACCACCCAGTTCGCCGGCAAAGCGGTGCCGGCGCACCTGACCGTCAGTGTGGTCGATGAAATGGTCTATGCGCTGCAACCGGAAGTCGCGCCGACCATTGACCAGTTCTTCTATCACCCGCGTCGCAACAACGTGCGCACCAGCGCCAGCCTGTCGTTCATCAGTTACGACGTCGCGTTGCCGGGCAGCCCTGGCGCGCCGGGCAAGGCCAACCGCAGTGAACGCGGAGTGAAAGTGTTGGAGCGTCCGCGTCGTGAAGACGTCGACACCGCCGCCTGGCAGCCAGAGTTGCTCACCGGTGCCGACGGCAAAACCCGTTTCACCTTCAAGATGCCGGACTCTCTGACTCGCTGGCGCATCACCGCGCGGGCCATTGCCGATGACGGTCAGGTCGGGCAGAAAAAGCAGTTCGTCCGTTCGGAAAAACCGCTGTACCTGAAGTGGAGCGGGCCGAGCACATTCCGCAAGGGCGATCAGCCGCAATTCGGCGTGTTCGCCTTCAGTCAGGCCGAGAAACCGGTCAAGGCTGAACTGGTCACGCACTACGCAGGGGCCGAACAACGCCTGCCGGTGACCCTGAACAACGGCATCAACTACCTGCCGCTGCCAGCGTTCGCCCTGGCCGCGGGGGAGTGGACTGCCGAACTGGTGCAGGACGGCAAAACCGCTGACGCTTTGGCCGTGCGCCTGAGCGCCACCGGTGATGGCTGGCAAGTCACGCAAACCCAAAGCCTCGACGTCGCCAGCGGCGATACCCCGTTGAGCCTGCCGGCGGACGCCACTGACATTCGCCTGCGTCTGGATGACAGTCCGCAAGCGTTGTTCCGCTCGGCCCTCGATGATCTGCTGAGCTACCCGTACGGCGGCGTCGAGCAGACCGCCAGCCGCTTGCTGCCGCTGAGCATCGCGTATCCGTCGCTGGCGTCGAGCCCGCAGATCCGTGATCGCCTGCGTCTGATCATGCAGAACAGTCGTCTGCGTCTGGTGCAAATGGCCGGGCCGTCCGCGAGCTTCACCTGGTGGGGTTATGACGGCGAGCCGGATGCGTTCCTTACTGCCTATGCCTACTACGCCGACTGGAACGCCAGTCAGGTGCTGGAGCTGACCCTGCCGCCAGAACACTGGCAGCGCGTGCTGGAGGTGTACGCCAAGCAAGCGCCGAACACGCCATTGCTGCAACGGGCGCTGATTCTGTCGTTTGCCAAGCAGATGCATTTGCCGGTGAACACTTTGCTCAGCGGTCTGATGGAGGATCTGGCCAAGGCCGGTGAGGGCAACGCCGAAACCCTGATGGACGACGGCGAAGACAGCCTGGTGATGAACGACCCGGACTCGGCGCTCGGTCTGGCGGCGGCGCGGGTGTTGACCGCGTCGCTGGCGACCCAGGCGAAAGTGGCGCTGCCGGAGGCGTTCAATCGTCAGGTCGGCGCGGCGCAACAGCGTCTGGCGGTCAGTTCGCAGCCGTTTGCCGAAGCGCTGAACCTGTCGCTGCAGCCGTTCGATCAGGCGCGTGCGACGGCGTTGTTGCAACGTCTGCTGCCACAACAATCGACCCTCGAACGCGCCCTGGCGCTGAGCTGGTTGCAACGCAGCATCACCCAGGCCTCGCCGACCATCGCACTGATGCCGGGTGAAGGCTGGAAGAAAAACTATGGCGCAACCGGTGAGATGTTCTGGACGTGGCAGGGTGCGACACCGGTGCCGAGCGTGTTGACGGTGTCCGGTACGCAAGAGCGTCCGCTGCGCGCGGCGTTGAGCTTCCAGACCCGGCAACCGGCCGTCGATCCAATGGCCGTGACCATCACCCGGCGCCTGTCGCGACTGGTGCCGGGCGACGAAGCGTTCACCTTCAAACTGGAGCCGGTCGGCAGCAAACCGCTGTCCAGCGACAGCCTGTATCTGGACGAAGTGATCCTCACCAGCAAGGCGCCGAAACCGCTGCGCTACGGCATGCTCGAAGTACCGCTGCCACCCGGCGCCGATGTCGAGCGCACGACGTGGGGTATCAAGTTGCAGGGCAAGGACGGCACCGAGCCGACCGCGCTGGAAAAGGCGCGCTTCGAACCGGGGCAACTGGCCTACGCGGTGCCGGTGGATGCGCTGAGCGGCGAATTGCGCCTGCGCCATCTGGTGCGCTTCTCACAGAAGGGCCAGTTCAACCTGCCGCCGGTGCGTTTCACTCAGGTCTACGCGCCGCAGCATCAGGCCCAGGAAGCGAAAGCTGCCCTCGGTCAGGTCACGGTCAACTGACATGAACCGGCCGCTGCTGTGGCTGCTGATGTGTGTGATGCCTGCGCTGGCGACGGCGCAGGATGAGCCGTTGCGCGTTGCCTATAAGGGTGAGTTGTTGTCGTTGAATCACACGCAACTGATCGCCCGCGAGCCCTTGCCGGCGACGCTGGATACGCCGCTGGGCAGTCTGTGGAAATTGTTCGTCTATGCGTGGCTGGTGGATACCGGTGCGCGCGAGCCCGCATATGAATGTCGCGGGCAGTCGAAGGAAGAGGTTTATTGCTGCTCGGCGGGCGGCAAGATCGAACGTGATCAGGCGTTGGTGAAATCCTGCGGGTTGTACTTTGAGCCGGCGCGGCTGGGCATCGCTTCTGCCGATTGGCGCACGTATTGGCAGGCGCGGCAGGCGCCGTCGTGGTTGCTCGACTTACCGTCGGTGCAACCGGCTACGCGGGTTTCCGTGGCTGAGTTGCTGAAGGTGTTGGCGGTGCTGCCGGCGCAGGATCAGATGCGCCGCGTATTACTCGACGTGGTACTGAACGCGGCGGACGGCAATGTCGTCGGTGAGCTGGGCGGGCGCTGGCGGGTGAAGACCTGGAGCTGGCTCGGCGATCAGGACCCGCAGTCGCGCCAGGGTGGTTTCGCCGGTTGGACGGCGGACGGTGCGCCGGTCTGGGCTGGCGGGCGCGGCACCAGTCAGATGGTTCTGCGGCAGTACGGTCAGGCATTGTCGACGGTGTTGTCAGCGGCATGGCCGGCGGAGGCTGGGCGTTGTGTCGAAGTCGGTCTGTTCTCGCGTTATCCGCTGGCGCGGGTCCTGGCGGGCGAGCGGGTGGTGACGTCCGGCCCGTTGCAAGGCGACTACCGCGTCGAATTCGCCAATGGCAATGCGCTGGATATCCACAGCGCCGGTGAACTGTTTCTGCTCAACGACAAACTGGCCGCCCGGCTCGATCGCGAAGAATACGTCGCCCGCGTCCTTGAGCGCGAAGCCAAACCGGAACCTGCAGAAGCGGCCAAGGCGCTGGCCGTGGCGATCCGTACCTATCTGCTGCAAAACGCCACGCGCAACGGCGATTGCCTGAGCATCGACGACAGCAGTAATCGCCAGCGCGTCGCCCCGCGCCCAGCTTCGGCCGAGTCACGCAACATCGCGGCGTGGACGGCGGACCTGGTACTGGCCGGCAGCACCGTCACCTATCACTCCGATCAACCCGGCCCGGACAAGCTCGCCTGGCAACAAGCCGTCGAACAAGCCAACGCCGGTCAGCGCTACGACGCCATTTTGCTGCACGCCTATCCACGCGCCAGCCTCAGCCGGTGGGACAACCCGGTCGCTTCCTGCGAAGCACTGCCCGCCGCACAGGACTGGCTGCAAAAGCAGCGTCGCGGCTGGCGTCCGACGCTGGAAAGCGAAACCGGCTACAACGAAGTCAGCACCTTCGCGGTGTGC
>NZ_QAIU01000390.1:0-804 GCF_003061205.1 Pseudomonas sp. HMWF006 | reverse complement strand
TACGTGCGCGGCGTGCTGACGTTGCAGGATCGCCTCGACCTGACGCACGAATACCTGCACCTGGCCTTTGAAGCACATCCCAATGGCCAGGATGAAACCTACATCGAAGGGCTCGCCCGTCACCTCTTGCTGGAATAGACCATGACACTCCGTTATCCACAGGTCTTGCTGTTGCTCTGCACGTTGACCGCGTTATCGCCGGTGATGGCTGCCGACGGCGTCAAACTCGACATCCCGATCGGTGGCTGGCGCAGTGGCGCCCCCGAAGGCGAGGGCGAAAGCTTCCGCCAAACCGTCAACTACCCGGCCTCGTCGGTCAACACCCCGCTCGGCCAGGCCAACACCGCCCGCATCAGCGGCCAGATCAAGGCCACGCCAAAGAACAACGAACCCGGTCGCCTAATCGTCAACGGCGTCAGCATGCCGCTGAAAATCGACGACAGCGGCCGCTTCGACCGCCCCTTTTCCTTCCCCAACGGCAGCAACAGCGTCGAAGTGCGCAGCCCCGACGGCCAGCAACGCCACCGCACCCAGTTCCTCAACACCAGCGGCGGCGCCACCCCGGCGAAACTGCGCGTATTGCTGTCGTGGGACAGTGACGGCACCGACCTTGACCTGCACCTCGTCACCCCGGATGGCGCGCACATCTGGTACGGCGACCGCACCGCCGCCAACGGCGCAGCGCTCGACGTCGACGTCACCACCGGCTACGGCCCGGAAATCTTCGCCATGCCGGCGCCGATCAAGGGGCAGTATCTGGTGTATGTGAATTATTTCGGCGGTGGCTATCGCGGGGATGATGAG
>NZ_QAIU01000389.1:0-3258 GCF_003061205.1 Pseudomonas sp. HMWF006 | reverse complement strand
CGCCAGTGTCGGCCTGAACCTGGGCTGGAAAAACCTGCAGGTGGACGTCGATTACCAACGCAGCCTCAACACCCCAAGCGGTCTGCTGCACGAGCCGCAAACCTGGCTGATGCGCGTAGGGCTGCAGATATGACCGCTATCCATACAAACAACGCAGTGAACGAACAGCCGTCGGACCTGAGCGCGACAGCCACGGCCAAGACTAAAACGCGCGACGTGATGCCGTACTTACATGGAGACGTTTTTATGCCAGCACACACTTTTGCATTTCATCTTTCGCCTCGGGGCAAATTGCGCTGGGCCATCGCCAGCCTGTTCTTCGCCGTGCACCTGCCGAGCGCGCTCGCCGGCGGTGTCGTCGTCGCGCCCGGGCCGGGCGGTACCGCGCAATTGCAGACCCAGGGCGGTGTGCCCATCGTCAACATCGTCGCGCCCAATGGCTCGGGCCTGTCGCACAACCAGTTTCTCGATTACAACGTCGATCGTCAGGGTGTGGTGCTGAACAACGCCTTGCAGGCCGGGCAATCGCAGCTCGCCGGGCAACTGGCGGCCAACCCACAACTGCAAGGGCAGGCCGCGAGTGTGATCCTCAACGAAGTGATCAGCCGCAACCCGTCCGCCATCAACGGCGCGCAGGAAATCTTCGGTCGCCCCGCCGATTACGTGCTGGCCAACCCCAACGGCATCTCGGTCAATGGCGGCAGCTTTATCAATACGCCGAATGCCAATCTAGTGGTTGGTCGCCCGGAATTGAATGACGGCAAACTGCAAAGCCTGAACTCCCGCGACGCCAGCGGTCAGTTGCAGATTCAAAACGGTGGCCTGCGCAATGGCGAGGGCTCGATCAACCTGATTGCGCCGCGTATCGACAGCCAGGGCGCGATCACCGCCCGCGATCAACTGAACCTCACGGTCGGGCGCAATCAGGTCGATTACGCCAGTGGCCAGGTGAACGCGGTCGATCCGGCGGGCCACACCGCCGATCAACGCATCGACGCCAGCCTGTTCGGCGCGATGCAGGCCGGGCGCATCAATATTGTCAGCACCGCCGAAGGTGCCGGCGTGCGGGTGGGTGCGGTACAAGTCGCCGGGCGTGACGGTGTGCAGATTCGTTCGGCCGGCGACCTCAGTGTCAGCGGTGAAGCCGTGGCCAACAGCCTCGACGTCACCCGCGCCGGGATTCGCAGCAATCAGGGCGATATCGGTCTGCACAGTGGCAAGGACCTGACGTTGGCCGCCACCGATGTCAGTGGCCGTGACGTCACCGTCGAGGCCAAACGCAATCTGACCCTGAGCACGGTCGAGAGCCGCAAGCTCCAGGAAAAACGCGAGAACTGGAGCAACAGCACCATTGGCATCACCTGGGAAACCTACGACCGCACCCAGACCGATAGCGAAACCCGTCAGCACGGCAGCCAGATCGTCGCCAGTCGCGACGCGAAATTGGCCTCCGGTAAAGACACCGAACTGAAAGCCGCCAAGGTCGACGCGGCGCGGAAGCTCGACGTGCAGAGCGGCGGCGATCTGCGCCTGACTGCCGCCACTGAAAGCCACACCCAGACCGATCAAGGCAACCACCGCAAACACCTGTGGAAAGCCGACTGGAGCAGCAGCAACGAGGAGCAGCGCAGCGTCACCAGCCAGTTGAAGGCTGGCAACATCGCCCTGCAAACCGCCGCCTTGCTGCGCTCCGACGGCGCCGAACTGAACAGCGCCGGTGACCTGCATCTGGCGGGCAAACAGGTGGACATCAGCACCGCCGCACGCACCAGCCGCAGCAGTGACAACCGCTATTCCGGTGACCTCGTCGGCGGTGGTTTCTTCGGCAAGACCGGCGATGCCGACAAGGGCCAGACCCGGCATCAGGGCAGCAAGGTCAACGCCGGCGGAAAACTGATCGTCAAGGCTGACGACGTGCGCATCAGCGGCAGTCAGGTACGCGGCGGCACCGACGCCAGCGTGATCAGCGACAAGGGTTCGCTGATCATCGACGGCGTGCAGGACACTGCGCACAGCAATAACCACGACAAGGACAGCAAGTTCTTCGGCATCACCAAGGACGAATCGCGCCAGAACAGCAAAGACAGCACCACGGTGCGCAGCGAACTGGTGTCCGACAGCAACCTCAAGCTCAAGAGCGCCAAGGACATTGAGGTCGCCGGCTCGACGGTCGAGGCCGGTGGCGCGCTGACGGCGGATGCGACGGGGGATGTGAATGTGCATTCGGCGCAGAACACTCACGACAGCACTGACACCACGCAAACCCGTGGCTTCGATGCTTACGCCAAAGAACAAACGCCAGAGCAATATCGTGCCGGGATTCACTACGAAGACAAACAGCAAGCCGTGACCCGTCATGATGTCACTCAGCAAGGCTCCAGCCTCAGCGGTGGCAGTGTGCAGGTGAAGGCTGGCGGTGATGTCACGCTCAAAGGCGCGGAGGTGAAATCCACCGCTGGCGACACAACGTTGAGCGGCAAAAACGTGTCGTTGCTGGCCGAGGCAGACAGCCACAAAACCTCCACCGACACCTCCAGCACCGGCGGCGGTTTCTACTACACCGGCGGCCTCGACCGTGCTGGCAGTGGCGTCGATTTCGCCCACAGCACTGCGCAGGATTCGACCAGCAAAACCACCGCACAGACCACCAGCGTACAGAGCAGCGGTGGCTTGACCATCAATGCCGACAAACTCACCACCGAAGGTGCGCAGGTCAAGGCCGGTAATGGTCTGAATATTGCCGCCAACGAGATCGACAACCGTGCGGCCAGCAACACTGACAGCAGCACGCATAGCGAGAGCAACTGGTCGGCGGACATCGGTGCCAACGTCGAATACAAAGATATTGCTCGGCCGATCGCTGGCGCGGTGAAGGACGTGCTCAACGGCAAGGTGCCGGACAAGGACTCGCTGGCCAATCTCGGTCAGCCGAATGTCGGTATCGACGTTGCGGTCGGTCATGGCAGCGCCAGCAAATCCGAGCAGAGCAGCAACGCTGTGGTCAGCCGTTTTGACGGCGGCACTGTCGATGTGAAAACCACTGGCACGCTGCACGACCAAGGCACGCAATACAACGCCAGCGCCGGCCAGGTGAACATCAGCGCTGACAAACTGCTTGCCGACGCCGCGAGTAACACGCACAACAGCAGCGCTGATGCGGTGGATGCCAAGGTCGATGTGCGCGTCTACACCAAGACCGGTGAAGACGTGAACGTCGCTGGCAGCGGCGCGGGTGGCAGCAGTGCGTCGAGCAAGGAC
>NZ_QAIU01000388.1:0-3358 GCF_003061205.1 Pseudomonas sp. HMWF006 | reverse complement strand
CCTGAAAACCTGCCTGACCCGTCTGCAGGACACCGCCGAACACCTGACCGATCAGGCCAAACAGTCCGACGCCCTGGCGCACAACAGCTCCAGCGGCCTGGAACGCCAGCGCGTGGAAACCGAACAGGTCGCCACCGCCGTCAACCAGATGGCCGCGACCACTCAGGAAGTGGCGAGCCACGTGCAGCGCACCGCCGACGCGACTCAGGAAGCCAATCGCCTGACCGGTCGCGGTCGTGACATCGCCGGCGAGACTCGCGAAGCCATTCAGCGTTTGTCGGTGGTCGTCGGCGAAACCGGCCTGACCGTGACCCAACTGGCCAAGGACAGCGACGAAATCGGCGGCGTAGTTGACGTGATCAAAGGCATCGCCGACCAGACCAACCTGCTCGCCCTCAACGCCGCCATCGAAGCGGCCCGTGCCGGCGAGATGGGCCGTGGTTTCGCGGTAGTGGCTGACGAAGTTCGCCAACTGGCGCAACGCACCAGCGAATCGACCGGGCAGATTCATGCCCTGATCGCCAAGTTGCAGCAGACGGCTTCGAGTGCCGTGCAAACCATGGAAGCCGGGCATCGTCAGGCCGAAGAAGGTGTGGCGCGGGTACTGGAGGCGGATCAGGCACTGGTCGGGATCAGTGAAGCGGTGGCCAACATCACCGACATGACCACGCAGATTGCTGCGGCGACGGAAGAGCAAAGTGCGGTGGCTGAAGAGATCAGCCGCAACATCAGCAATATTTCGGAACTGGCGGATCAGACTTCCGAGCAGGCGCATAACTCGGCGTTGTTGAGTGAAGAGCTGACCAAGACGGCGAATACGCAGTACTCGTTGGTGGAGCGGTTTAACCGCTGATTGAACTGGCGATAACAAAAAACCCGGAGGGCGAGAGCTTCCGGGTTTTTTGTTGCTTGTCTGAAAGTGATGGTGCTTGGCAGACCGCTTTCGCGAGCAAGCTCGCTCCCACATTGGAACTGCTTGGGACCACAGTTTTGTGTCCGACGACAATCTCCTGTGGGAGCGAGCCTGCTCGCGAATAGGCCTTCTCTGCCGACGACGATCTCACTCAAGCAATGCAGACACTGCCTACAACTCGCCCAGAATGAGCCGACTGGTGCTCGTTGATGCCAGGTTCTATCGTTTGCCGGTCAAAACTTATTCACATAAGCTGGTCAGCATGAATACACATCCTTCGGAGGCTCCGATGGCCACCACCCGAAAAACCGACAAACCCAGCAAAAAGGAAGTTCGTGAAGAACTGACATTCCTTGATGTTCGGCAAGCCGCGCGTGATGGGCAGAAAGTGTTCGATAAATTTGTGATCACTGGCAGGCTACCTATTACAAAGTAGGCCTGGATGCCAGCCATCAAAATTTCTGCACTTTTTGAACGAATCAAGAACTGGCAAAACTTTGCTGCACACTTCTACAACTACAAAATTTGCGATGAATTACCTGCCATTTTCGGGCGGGATGAACGACTCGATCTGAGCGACATGCACCACATCCACCTTGCCAGTACACAGTCACTGCAGGCTCGATGGGCAAAAATCAATCGCCAGTATTACCGGACAGCATTGGTTAATGATGCTGACAATGACTTTTGGCTGATTTATGCCTATGACGCTTTTCGGGATGAGTACTTGCTACTGACAATCACCGGCCCGGATGCCCATAACCGAAGCGAGTGGGGGTCATTTTTGCGCACCGTGCATTGTGAAATCGTTGAACCCTGGGCATTAGGCAGGATTATCTTTCCCGATCTGGATGATTTGTGACTCAAAGAGCTGATCGAGACCGGCAACAAGCGAAAGATCGCTACCTGCGCACCGTCCATGCCCGATGATCTGTAAGGACTGTTGCAGGCTGCGATCCTTTGATCCTGCAAAACCGGGTAGCGAAAGCTTCCGGTTTTTTATTGCGTGTCTGAAATTGATAGTGCTTGGCAGACCACCTTCGCGAGCAGGGCTTGCTCCCACTTTGGAACGTAGTGGGATCACAGATTTGTGTCCGACGACAATCCCTTGTAGGAGTGAGCCTGCTCGCGATGAGGCCATAACAGCCGGCGAAATTACTGAGGCAACTTCAGCTTATCCAGCAGTCGATTGACCAACAGCTCGTTGAGCATGATCACCTGTTGCAGCGCCAGCAGCGGTTTGCGCTCCGGGCCGCCGATTGAGTTGGCGATGTTGCCGGCCATGGCATGGGCGTATGAAAGCGACTCGCTCGCCTCGACCAGCAGGGTTTCGTCGTCCAGCGTGGGATCAACGAGATAGACGGGGCGAAACTTGGGCGAGCTTGGCGGGGCCGCCAGGTCTTCGGGCTTGAGGTAGTAGTCGAGGGCGCGGTCGGTTGCTTCTTTGACCTTTTGCGAGCTGAGCGCTGGGTCGTGGGGGATTGGGTCTGTGGGTGGTGGGTTTGGTGTGATTTTGAACATAGATAAAGCTCCAATTTGAAAAAACGGGAGCCATCACCCTCGCTACCAAACGGCGGGTGGCGGCCATGCGCGGGTTGGTAGACCGGTCAAATTGGGTAACCCGGCGCTCACAGAGGAGCCCCACGCATGCCCACCATACAAAGCCATATCTCAAAAAAGGAGACAGCATCGACGGTGTCGCAACAACGACAATTTAAAGCGGGCTACCAAACCCGATCACTGATTTGCAGTGACGGGCAAACGATATAGCCCGGCCTATAGCCGCGTAAGCCGGCGGATTCTGGCGTACGCGTAGGTAACGGCGCAAGGTGTTGTAGGCTCGATGGCGTAACGGACTGTGTGATTTAAACGTGCTTGCGCAATCATGTTTACGCACAGGAAATGCTGGACAGTGATCGCTTCCAGTTCTTTATCGTGTCAGCAGAATCGCCCCTCACCCTAACCCTCTCCCCGAGGGAGAGGGGACTGACCGAGGTGTTTGGGCAAGGTACACCGACGTGCGATACCGCGTTGAACTCCAGCTTTGAAAAGCACACATATCGGCCCTTCTCCATCCCAGAGAAAGGTGACTGATCGAGGTGTTTGGGAGAGCTACGCCGACGTGAAATACCGCGTTGAACTCAGATTCTGAAACAGATCAAAAGCCCCTCACCCTAACCCTCTCCCCGAGGGAGAGGGGACTGATCGAGGTGTTTGGATGAGGTACGCCGACGTGCGATACCGCGTTGAACTCAGATTCTGAAAGGCTCACAAATCGGCTCCCTCTCCCTCTGGGAGAGGGCTGGGGTGAGGGAAAATCCACCACAAATCCAAAGCCGACCACACTGTGGTTCTTCACCACTCAACAGGATGAGCGTTAGCTCGGCTGCAGCTTTTGATCTGTAAGGCGACATCGGAAGGCTGAGTGGAGGGATTGATCCGGGG
>NZ_QAIU01000387.1:0-1158 GCF_003061205.1 Pseudomonas sp. HMWF006 | reverse complement strand
CTGCCTATCTGGGCCTTGGTGCAGTGTGGGCCTTGGGTCTGTCATCGTCGGCCGCACAGTTACAGGCCAACCCGGCCAGCCTGCCGCCGTCGATCCTGTCGATCACCGGGGTAATCCCGTTCACCGAAACCATTTTCCTCTGGCAGTCCGGCGTGATGCTGCTGGCCCTGATCGTGGTCTCGATCATCATCGCCTACGCCACCGCACCCGGCCCCCATTCGGCACGAGACGCCAAGGCCTGCGGCATCGACCCGGCCTTCAACCTGCCACCGCTGCAACCGCGCACGCGCCCTGGCGAATGGCTGGAGCACAGTCCGCTGCTGATCATCGTGCTGGTGCTGCTGGCGGCGGGCTGGCTGTTCCACGAATTCTCGACCAAACCGGCGATTACCGCGATTTCCGGCCTCAACACCTACAACTTCCTGTTCATCATGCTCGGTGCGTTGCTGCACTGGCGTCCGCGCAGTTTCCTCGACGCCGTGGCCCGCGCCGTGCCGACCACCACCGGCGTGCTGATCCAGTTCCCGCTGTACGGCTCGATTGCCGCATTGATGACCACGGTCAAAGGCACCGACGCGCAAACCCTGGCGCATCACATTTCGACATTCTTCGTCAGCATCGCCTCCCACGACACCTATGCGCTGTTGATGGGTGTGTACTCGGCGATTCTCGGGTTCTTCATCCCGTCCGGCGGCGGCAAATGGATCATCGAAGCGCCGTACGTGATGCAGGTCGCCAATGATCTGCAATACCACCTCGGCTGGGCGGTGCAGATCTACAACGCTGCCGAAGCGCTGCCGAACCTGATCAACCCCTTCTACATGCTGCCGTTACTGGGCGTACTCGGGCTGAAGGCCCGGGATCTGATCGGCTTCTCGTTTGTGCAATTGCTGGTGCACACGCCGCTGGTATTGCTGTTGCTGTGGGCGCTGGGAACGACATTGGCGTATACGCCGCCGGTGATGCCGTAAGTCAGAAGCAACACATACCCGGTGGGAGCCAGCCAGTTGGCTCCCACATTTGTTCCGTGGCGGCATCAAGTCGTCACCCAACCGTCACATTCAATTGTTAGCGTCCGCCCGAAACATACTGAAACAATTAAGTAAAAACGGGCTGACAGATGAAAGACGAAACAGACGCCACTGACGCACCTGAATC
>NZ_QAIU01000386.1:5475-8234 GCF_003061205.1 Pseudomonas sp. HMWF006 | reverse complement strand
CCGTACGTCCCGGTGAACGTGCCCGGGGTTACCGGCCCGGTCGGTACGCGGTCCGCGCCTTGCACGTCGTTGGTCAGGACGTTGCCGGTCAGCGTCAGTTGAGTCTCTGACGCCGTGCCATTGCTGTCATCGAACGCTTTCGGCACGTCGTCGGTGATGTTGACGTCGAGCGTGCCGGTCGCGGTGTCGCCGTTGCTGTCGCCGGCAATCACCGTGAACTGTTCGCTGAGGTTGTTCGCGCCGTCGCCGGCCGCGTGGCTTTCGTTGCCGTTGAGGGTGTAGCTGTAAGTGACCACGCCCGTCGCCGGGTTGTAACCGGTGATGGTCAGGGTGTTGCCCAGTTGCGTGGTGACCGATTGCGGGAACCCGACCGCGACGCCGCCGTTGATCAGGTTGATGCCGCCGATGCTCAGGCTGGTCAGACCGTCCGGCGCCGACACGGTGAAGCTGCCGCTTTGCGTCAGTGCGCCCGGGTTGGCCGACGAACCGTCAGGCAGATTGGCTTCACTGAGGTTCAGTTCGCCGCCCGCCACATTCAGGCCGGTAAGGGTCACCGGATTGTTCACCGGTGGCGGCACCACGACAGCCGGGGTGTCATTGCCGTTGTCGATCACCGCGTTATGGCGTTCTTCAGGGAATTCGGGAATACCGCCGAACCCGGCGGTGGGGAAACCGATGATCGGGTCGACGCGTCCGCCGACTTCGGTCAGCAAGACAAAACTGTGACCGCCGCCCGCCTCTCCCGGTGCGCCGCCCGGGGCATTCGGACCGGCCGCGGTGGCTTCAGCGGTTTTGCTCGGGTCATCACCGGCGGCGATGGCTTTCTGGATCTGCTCGACGTCGGTCAATTGCGCGTCGCTCGGTGTCACAGCCTCCGCGGCATTTACATGCGCCGCCTGACCCGCCAGCAGTTCACCGGTCATGGTCATGCTGCTGCCGCGTCCGAGGGTCAGTTCCTGGCCGTTTTGCAGATGAACGGCGACGGCGCCTTCCGCGCCGGTGATCAGTTGATCGCCGACAAACAGGCGATCCCCCTCAACCAGTGCGCGCTTAGTACCGTCGGCCGACTGAGCGAAAACTTGGCCAATGACTTTAGTGACTGTGCCAATGAGCGTTGCCATGTGAAATCCTCCGCTGCCGACCACCGTCGGCACTGGTAAGCGAAGCAGCCCATGGCTCAATCGGGTTGTTGGAGGCGACGCTCGCACCTTCAACAGTTCGTTTCGCAGGTGGCTTTTTTCGGAAACATCAGTGCTATCAAGCACTTCCGCATCCTGATCAAAGCCATACGCCCACTAACGCTACGTAACGGTGGTGAATCACCCGAGTGACAAAAAACTGTCGCTCATCTGCCGCTACGCGTCCCTCCCCTTCAGCATTACTTCGCCGTATGTCGCAAAGTGAATGGAACTTTCCTCAAGCCTTTTTGTGCTCCCTAAAGCGCATGAAACAAAGGCTTTCGTCCTGAACAATGTGCCGGTTTTCGCCAAGCGCATAAGTTTTTTTCGGCATAAGCCTTATGAAAATTTTTTCTTAGCTACGCTTCAGGATGTTCTTAGCTCTGTTGTTACAAGAGTGAAACGCTTACACCTTAAAAGTTCGTCAAATATTTGGCGACAGTAACACACCATCAGGACTCAGGGAGATGCACCCATGCGCGTTCTAACCCCCCTCTGCAGCGCGGTTTTGCTGGCCATGGCTTGCACTTCTCAAGCCCAGGCAATGAACCTCACCGAAGCGATCCAAAGCACCATTGCCACCCACCCGGAACTGGCCTCGCGCGTGGACGCAAAACTGTCGGCCGACGAACAAGTGAAAGTCGCCAGGGGTGGCTTCTATCCGTCCGTCGATCTGAACGCCGCTTATGGTCGCGGCTACAGCGACAACACCAACACCCGGGCCCTCGGTAATCACCACACCGCCATCCTCAATTACACCCAGTCCGAGCTGCGCCTGCGGCAGATGCTGTTCGACGGGTTCAACACCGCCAACGAGGTCGAGCGCACCAAGGGTGTGTCCAACTCGCGCGCGTACTACGCGCAAGGCACCGCCCAGGATCTGGCCCTGCGCACCATCGAGGTCTACCTTGAAGTGCTCAAGCGTCGCGAACTGGTGAGCCTGGCCAAAAACAACCTGCAGGCGCACTTGCGGGTCAACGATCAGATCGGCCTGCGCACCCAGCGCGGCATCGGCAGCACCGCCGACTCCGACCAGTCGGTGGCCCGTAAGGCGCTGGCACAAAACAACCTCGATACCGCCGAAGTCGATCTGGCCGACGCCGAATCGAACTTTTATGCCGTGGTCGGGCGCATGCCCGATGAGCTGGAAGCTCCGGCCTCGACCCGCGGCGAATTGCCCGCCAGCCTGCCCGAAGCCCAGCAGAGCATGGTCGAGAACAACCCGTACCTGAAATCCGCCCAGGCCGACGTGCAATCGGCCGAGAGCCAGTACGAAGTCGCCAAGTCGCCGTTCTATCCACGCTTCGATGCCGAAGCCGCGGTGGGTGCGAACAACAATGTGCAAGGTGATGAAGGCCACGACAACGAATGGCGCGTGGGCGTGATCATGAACTACAACCTGTTCCGTGGCGGCAGCGACAAGGCCCGTCTGGCCTCCGATGCGCACCAGATCAACCAGGCGATGGACATCCGCAACAACGCCCTGCGTCAGTTGAACGAGAACATTCACCTGGCCTGGAACGCCATGGTCAACGCGAAGAAACAGACCCCGACCGCCCGCGAATACGCCGAGACCACCAA
>NZ_QAIU01000386.1:3714-5465 GCF_003061205.1 Pseudomonas sp. HMWF006 | reverse complement strand
GTGAAAACGAGCTCTACAACGCCAACCGCCGCTACACCGAAATCCGCTACACCGAGGAATATTCGATGTACCGCGTGCTGGCGAACATGGGCCAGCTGCTGAGCAAACAACGGGTGGTGCTGCCGGCGGATGCGATTGCGGCGACCGAAGTCAAAAACGAAGCACGCCTGCCTGAGCTGAAATAAACGAAAACCCATGTGGCGAGGGAGCTTGCTCCCGCTGGGTTGCGCAGCAATCCCAAAGATTTGAGCAGCAATGAGATCCATGGGACTGCTGCGCAGCCATCGGGGATAAACCCCCTCGCCACAGGTTGGACCAGTCATTACAGGGGCGATCAATATGACCAGCATGGAACCCGGCCACTCCGGGGTCGATCCGCGGCTGAGCTTCGATGATCCGTTACTCGACGGTCTGTTGATCCTCTGCAAACTCCACGGCGCAATCGTCAGCCGCGCCAGCCTGAGTGCCGGGCTGCCCCTGAACAAGCAACGCCTGAGTCTCGACCTGCTGCCTCGCGCCGCCGCCCGGGCCGGGTTGCAGGCGCGTCTGTTGCGCCGAGAGTTGAAAGATATTTCCTCGCTGAACCTGCCGATCCTGTTGCTGCTCAACGACGGGCGCACCGCCGTGCTGCGGCGCTTTGGCGATGACGGCAAGGCGCTGATTTTACCCAGCGAAGCCGAAGGCGGCGAACAATGGGTCAGTCGCGAAGAACTCGCCGAGCACTACAGCGGCCAGGCCTTGTTCGCCCGTCCGCGCCACGAACTGGAAGACTTGCGTTCGCCGCTGGTGCCACGGGTGCATGCGTGGTTTCGTGACACCCTGAAACTGTCGAAATGGCTCTACAGCGATGCGATTCTCGCCAGTTTCCTGATCAATCTTTTAGGCCTGATGGTGCCGTTGTTCGTCATGCAAACTTACGACCGCGTGGTGCCGAATCAGGCCACTTCGACCTTGTGGGTGCTGTCGATCGGTTTGCTGATCGGCACCGGGTTCGAACTGGTCCTGCGGGTAGTGCGCGCGCACCTGCTCGACACCGCCGGCAAGAAGACCGATGTGATCCTTTCTGCGACTTTATTCGAACGCATCACCGGCATGTCGATGAAGGCGCGCCCGGCGACCATCGGCGGATTCGCCCAGAGCATTCATGACTTTCAGGGTCTGCGTGAATTCCTCACGGCGGTAACCCTGACCAGCCTGATCGACCTGCCTTTCGTGGTGTTGATGCTGGTGGTGATCGGCCTGCTCGGCGGCTGGCTGGTGGTGATTCCGCTGCTGGCGTTTCCGATCACGATCATCTTTGCCCTGGCGATTCAGGTGCGCCTGCGCGACACCGTGCAGAAGAGCCTGAGCCTGGGTGCCGAACGCCAGGCGCTGCTGATCGAAACCCTCGGCGGCCTGGAGACCCTCAAGGCGTGCAGTGCCGAAAGCGAGCGCCAGCACAAATGGGAAAGCACCCATGGCGCCCTCACCCGCCTCGACAGCCATGCGCGCAACCTTTCGGCGCTGGCGACCAATGGCACGCTGTTCATTCAGCAGTTTTCCGGGATGGCGACGATTGTCGCCGGGGTCTACAGCATCATCGCCGGCAACCTCAGCGTCGGTGCACTGGTCGCCAGTTACATGCTCGGCAGTCGCGTACTCGCGCCACTGGGGCAGATCGCCGGACTGATCACCCGCTACCAGCAAGCGCAACTGACCATGAAAAGCACCGATGCGCTGATGGGCCTGCCGCAGGAGCGCGACGGCAAGCA
>NZ_QAIU01000386.1:192-3704 GCF_003061205.1 Pseudomonas sp. HMWF006 | reverse complement strand
CCACTGGAGCGCACCCAGTTGCAAGGTGCGCTGGACGTCAGTGGCGTGACCTTTCACTACAACGGCCAGAACGCGCCGGCGCTGAGCAACGTCAGCTTCAGCCTCAAACCCGGCGAACGGGTCGGCATCATCGGCCGCAGCGGCTCGGGCAAAAGCACCCTGGCGCGATTGCTGATGGGCTTCTACGAACCGGAAGAAGGCCAGCTACTGCTCGACGGGCTCGACCTGCGCCAACTCGATGTCGCCGACCTGCGCCAGCAGATCGGTTACGTCGCCCACGACCTGCCACTGCTGGCTGGCAGCCTGCGTGACAACCTGACCCTCGGCGCGCGCTACATCAGCGATTCGCGCATGCTCGAAGTCGCTGAACTGACCGGCGTCACCGAACTGGCTCGCCAGCACCCGCAAGGTTTCGACCGCCCCGTGGGCGAGCGTGGGCAATTGCTCTCCGGCGGCCAACGTCAGGCCGTGCTGCTGGCCCGGGCGTTGCTGCTCGACCCGCCGATCATGCTGCTCGACGAACCCACTAGCGCCATGGACAACAGCAGCGAAGACCTGCTGCGCCAGAAGCTGCACGGCTGGGTGCAAGGCAAGACGCTGCTGCTGGTCACCCATCGCACCTCGATGCTCAGTCTGGTGGACCGGCTGCTGGTGCTGGACAACGGCCGGGTCGTTGCCGACGGTCCGAAAGAAGCGGTCATTGATGCACTGCGCAAGGGCCGCGTCGGCTCGGCGGCGGTCTAGGAGTTACCCATGTCAGCTGCATCCGATGGCAAATCACGCGGCTACTTCGACAGTTTCGGCAAAAGCGCCGAAGCCGAGTTCATGCCGGAAACCGCCGGCGCCTCCTTGCAGGATTCGCCACGCTGGTCGCGGATTACCGTGTGGCTGGCCGCAGCGCTGCTGATCAGTGCGTTGGTCTGGGCCAAGTTCGCGGTGCTCGAAGAAGTGACCATGGGCGAAGGCAAGGCGATTCCGTCGAGCAAGGTCCAGGTGATCCAGAACCTTGAGGGCGGGATCGTCACCGAGATTTTCGTGCGTGAAGGGCAGATGGTGAACAAGGGCGACAAGCTATTGCGCCTGGATGACACGCGCTTCCTGTCGAACAAGGGTGAGAGCGAGGCCGACCGTTACGCCCTGACCGCGCAAGTCGAACGCCTTTCCGCCGAAGCCGAGGGGCGCCCGTTCAAGCTGTCTGACGAGGTGATTGCCAAGGCGCCACAGGTCGCCGAAGACGAACGGGCACTGTACGACCAGCGCCAACGGCGGCTAGCCAGCGAGCAACGGACCCTCACCGAACAACTGCGGCAGAAGACTCAGGAACTGGCGGAGTTCCGTTCCAAACAGGGCCAGTACAGCTCCAGCCTGGCGTTGCTGCAGCAAGAGATGAACATGTCGGCGCCGCTGGTCGGCACCGGTGCGGTATCGCCGGTGGAAATCCTGCGGCTCAAGCGCAGCGCCGTGGAGATTCGCGGTTCGCTCAACGCGACGACGCTGGCCATCCCCCGGGCCGAATCGGCGATCAACGAGATCAAGAGCAAGATCGACGAATCGGAACAGACCTTCCGCTCCGACGCCGCCAAGGACCTCAATCAGAAGCGCACCGACCTGTCGAAAATCACCGCGTCGAGCATCGCCATCGACGACCGCGTCAGCCGCACCACCGTGACCTCGCCGGTGCACGGGGTGATCAAGCAGCTCAAGGTCAATACCATCGGCGGCGTGGTGCAGCCTGGCAGCGACATGGTGGAAATCGTGCCACTGGAAGACAACCTGCTGATCGAGGCCAAGGTTCGTCCGCAGGACGTCGCGTTCCTGCATCCGGGCC
Organism: Pseudomonas sp. HMWF006; assembly: GCF_003061205.1. Classification (NCBI taxonomy): domain Bacteria; kingdom Pseudomonadati; phylum Pseudomonadota; class Gammaproteobacteria; order Pseudomonadales; family Pseudomonadaceae; genus Pseudomonas; species Pseudomonas sp. HMWF006. Next base: position 1,876 of record NZ_QAIU01000386.1, on the reverse strand, counting down.
AGAAAGCCATGGTCAAGTTCAGCGCCTACGACTACACGATCTACGGCGGGCTGAGCGCAAAACTGGAACTGATCGGCGCCGACACCATCACCGATGACAAAGGCAACAGCTTCTACCTGATTCAGGTGCGCACCGATAAAAACCATTTGGGCGGGGATGCGAAGCCGTTGCTGATCATTCCGGGAATGGTGGCGACGGTGGACATCATTACCGGGGAGAAAAGCGTGCTGGATTATCTGCTTAAACCCGTGCTGAAGGCGCGGACCGAGGCGATGCGCGAGCGCTAGAAATGTCTGGATTTTGTGGTGAATTGACTGGCCTCATCGCCGCAATCTGCCCCTCGATCAACGCCTCGAACGGCTTGAGCAACGGCGCGAACGTCGCCGGCGCTTCGAGGGTTTCCAGCGCCTGCACAATCGCCTCGATGGTCGACAACGCCCCCGGCCCCGGAGCCTTGCGCAAGCGATAACGCGACACTCCGCCCTCGGCCAGCGTCACCCGGGGCAGCGCCGCCAGCAGCGGATTGAGATGGAGCATCTTGCGCGCCTTGCGCCAGGTGCCATCCGGCACCACCAGCAACAACGGTTGATCAGATTCACGGTAAGCCTGCATCGGCTGCGCATCGTCGGCGGGAAACAACAATCGCGCCTGATACCCCGGCCGGTTCAACAGCGTCGACAGATCCTCGAAAACTTCACCGACAATCAGTTCGGCATTGGTCAAACCCAGCGCCGCCAATCGTGCGGTGTTGAGCGCGTGATTGACCTCGCTCGGATGCTGCAACAGCAAGACCCGGGTGCGGCTGTCGAGGCGCGGGATCAGCGGGCACAGGCAATGGGTTTGGGGGCGCAGGCAGCGCGGGCATTGAGGTCTGGACATTCTTAAGCCTGATTGAGCTGTGCTTTGAGCAAATCACGAAAGGTCTGGATCAGCGGCTCGCGGCTGCGGCCCCGGCGCATGATCATCGAAAATGGCGCCTGGTAACCGAACGTCGCCGGCAGCAACACGCGCAAGTCGCCCTTGTCGGCCCAGGCCTGAGCGTAGTGTTCCGGCAAATAACCGATGTAGGCGCCGGACAGCACCAGAATCAGCTGCGCCTCCATACTTTCTACCGTGGCGGCGCTGTGTTTGAAACCGTGGCGCGCCAGTTCCGCCTGGCTCCAGTACCCGCGACCGACCATGCGCTGCTGGGTGATGACCTGCTCGGGAATGCGCCGCTCGTTGAACAACGGATGCCGACTGCTGCAATACAGCCAATGCTGTTCGCGGTACAGCGGCATGTAGACCAGCCCGCTCATGCGCGTGGAAAACGCACCGATGGCCAGATCGAGACGGTTGTCCTGCACGCCGAGCTGCAGTTCGTACGGGCTCATCACCGACAGGTGCAAATGCACCGCCGGATGTTCCTGGCTGTAGGCGCCGATGGCTTCGGCGAACGGCAAGGCCTTGTCGCTGACGGTGGAGTCGATCACCCCAAGGTTGAGCGTACCGCGCAGTTCGCCCTTGAGCGCAGCGGCGTATTGCTCGAAACCTTCGAGCTCGGCCAGCAGGCGCAGGGTTTCCTGATGGAACAGTTCACCCTTGCTGGTCAGGCTGAACCCGCCGCGTCCGCGATGACACAGCACCAGCCCCAGCGCCGCTTCGAGCTGACTCATGTAAGTGCTGATCGCCGACGTCGACAGGT
>NZ_QAIU01000386.1:0-182 GCF_003061205.1 Pseudomonas sp. HMWF006 | reverse complement strand
CTCCCACAGTGTCCGTGTCGAACACAAACCTGTGAATACCACAGAAACCTGTGGGAGCTGGCTTGCCAGCGATGAGGCCAGCAGAAGCACCGATTATTTTTCAGCATGATTGCGCTGAAAGGTCTCCTCCCCCATCGCCGCAATCTGCCCCTCGATCAACGCCTCGAACGGCTTGAGCAACG
>NZ_QAIU01000385.1:0-1578 GCF_003061205.1 Pseudomonas sp. HMWF006 | reverse complement strand
GTGTTGCTGTTCGATGAGCCGACCCGAGGCACCGACGTCGGTGCCAAGTTCGACATCTATGCCTTGCTCGGCGAGTTGACTCGTCAGGGCAAAGCGTTGGTGGTGGTGTCCAGCGACCTTCGTGAATTGATGCTGATCTGCGACCGGATCGGCGTGCTGTCGGCGGGCCGTCTGATCGACACATTCGAGCGCGACAGCTGGACTCAGGATGATTTGCTTGCCGCCGCGTTCGCCGGCTACCAAAAACGTGATGCGTTGCTCAACGAAGCGGCGCCTAGGGATCTTCCATGAAAACTGCATCTCCTGCCGGCAAACGTAGTGGCAACTTTTACGGTCTGGGCACTTATCTGGGCCTGGCCGGTGCCTTGCTGGCGATGATTGCGCTGTTCTCGGTGCTGAGCAGCCATTTCCTCTCCTACAACACCTTCAGTACCCTGGCCAACCAGATTCCCGATCTGATGGTGCTGGCGGTCGGCATGACGTTCGTGCTGATCATCGGCGGTATCGATCTGTCGGTCGGCTCGGTGCTGGCATTGGCCGCATCGACCGTCAGTGTGGCCATTCTCGGCTGGGGCTGGAGCGTGTTGCCGGCGGCGTTGCTCGGCATGGCGGTGGCGGCACTGGCCGGCACCATCACCGGCTCGATCACCGTGGCCTGGCGGATTCCCTCGTTCATCGTCTCCCTTGGCGTGCTCGAAATGGCTCGAGGCCTGGCGTATCAGATGACGGGGTCGCGCACCGCCTACATCGGCGACGCCTTTGCCTGGTTGTCGAACCCGATTGCGTTCGGTATTTCGCCTTCATTCATCATTGCCTTGCTGGTGATTTTCATCGCGCAGGCGGTTTTGACGCGCACAGTGTTCGGCCGCTACCTGATCGGCATCGGTACCAACGAAGAAGCTGTGCGTCTGGCCGGGATCAATCCAAAGCCTTACAAGATTCTGGTGTTCAGCCTGATGGGTCTGCTCGCCGGTATCGCTGCGCTTTTCCAGATTTCCCGTCTGGAAGCCGCAGATCCCAATGCCGGTTCGGGGCTTGAGCTGCAGGTGATCGCAGCCGTGGTCATCGGCGGCACCAGTCTGATGGGCGGGCGTGGCTCAGTGATCAGCACGTTCTTTGGTGTATTGATCATTTCCGTGCTGGCGGCCGGTCTGGCGCAGATTGGTGCCACCGAACCGACCAAACGTATCATCACCGGTGCGGTGATCGTTATCGCGGTGGTGCTCGATACTTATCGCAGTCAACGTGCAACTCGCCGGGGCTGAATCATGGCAACGATCAAGGATGTGGCGGCGCTCGCGGGGATTTCCTACACCACCGTGTCGCATGTGGTGAACAACACCCGGCCAGTCAGTCAGGAGGTGCGGCTCAAGGTCGAAGCGGCGATCAAGAGCCTCGACTACGTACCGAGTGCCGTGGCGCGCTCGCTGAAGGCCAAGACCACCGCCACAATCGGGCTGCTGGTGCCGAACAGTCTCAACCCCTACTTTGCGGAGCTGGCGCGGGGCATCGAGGATTATTGTGAGCGTAACGGCTATTGCGTGATCCTGTGCAACTCCGATGACAACCCGGAGAAAC
>NZ_QAIU01000384.1:594-1627 GCF_003061205.1 Pseudomonas sp. HMWF006 | reverse complement strand
AGAGCCTATGGCGAAATTGATGCTGTATGGCGTGGCGCATTCACAGGGGCTTTTCTTTGGATTGGGCGCGCCTTTCGCCGGTGCCTGTTGGCCGTGGGCGGCCAACTGTCCCTCAGATGCCGTACGCTTCGCCTGTCCGGTCTTCTCCGGGTGGACGGCGGCGTTCTGGCCATGGGCATTGCGCTTGCGCCACAATGTCACGGCGCTGGAAAGGATCAGCAGCAACCAACCGATGGAGTTCTGAACGGACTCGTCGTCCAGCTTGCTCAATTGGGTGCGTAGTTCCGGGCCCATCGCCCGCAGTTTTTTGGTTTCGGCGGAAACGTTTTTTTTGAGGTCATCAGGAACGAGATTTTGCGCCACGCTGTTGGCCAGGCCTTTACCTGCTGACTTCAGCGCACTGTTGGCAGCCCCAAAAATATTGCTGAAAGACGCCAGCGGATCATTCTTGAATTGGTCGGCCGCAGCGCTTGCCTGGATGCTGGCTGCATTCAGATCACCTTTGGCATCCAGATTGCCAAACGCCACCGCTTCGATGCCTTTGGCAATTTCGTTAACGACTTCTTCGCCGAGCTTGCCAGCGTCCGCCAAAATACCGGGCAACTTGCCTTTGGCCTGTTCAACAAAATCATCCAGTGTGCCGATAATCGAGGCGTTCAGGTGACCAACCAGCACCTCGATCACGGAAGTGCTGAGCAACAACTTGCTGCTGGCCCTCATCTCCTGACGCACCAGAAACAGTGTCGGGCGCAGTGTCATGCGCGCCGCTGCCATTGCCGGTGGTAAAGGCAATACGCCGATCAGGTTGATGCCAAGGCTGGCCCACGCGAGCAAGTCGCGCTGCTTGGCGTTCGACAGGGTGACGATGTCACCCAGCGCATCGACCAGCGCCATGATGTTGCCAACCACGGGTAAGGCGCCGGCGACGTTCTTGATCCGATCAAGAGTGACCACACCGCCACTGGCGGATTGAAGCCAGGCGTCGAAGGTTGCCGCACCGCTGGCAACATCCTGAATGTCGATGGCATTCAGG
>NZ_QAIU01000384.1:0-584 GCF_003061205.1 Pseudomonas sp. HMWF006 | reverse complement strand
GTTTTCAAGGAAGGTTTTGGAAGCGTTGGCGCGGGAAGCGTCGGTAGCTGTCCGCCCTTGCTTGCTGCGCCGAGGATCCCCGACGCACTCGGCATGGCGGCACTCGCCAGTTTCGGCAACCCGGCCACCCCGCCCTGCACCACACCTTTCACCTGCTGCGCCGTCTGCATCGCACTCATCCCTGTTTGCGCCATGTCCTTACCCTTCTCCAACATGTCCCAACTCTTGCTCGGCAAAACCTGCGCGACCATCGCTTGCACCTGACTCGGCACATCCTCGGCCCCCGGCGGATTCAATGGCCACTCCGGCTTGCCGATGTAACTGCCATCGCTCCAGGTGTCCGCCGGGTCCTTGCCGAACAGCACACGCGCTGGCCCCGGAGCCGCGCCGGCGACACTGGCAAAACCTTTGGCGTCGAGCTTGCCCTTGATGCTTTTGCCCAAGGCGTCGATGACTTCGTAATCGCCTTCCTTGATGCCCTGACGCCCGGCGTACTGGTTGAACAGTTCCAGCGCGCCTTTGCCCGGTTTCGGTGGTTCCGGGAACACCCCGGCGAGACTTTTCGCCCCGGTGTAGGCGAAGTT
>NZ_QAIU01000383.1:0-2860 GCF_003061205.1 Pseudomonas sp. HMWF006 | reverse complement strand
CGGCGTGGTGCGCTCGAACCCTTGCAGGTTCTGCTGCCACCACTGGCGCGCCTCGGCCAGGCTCTGGCGTTGCAGCCAGCCGATGTAATCGCGGTAGCGCGGCGGCACCGACAATTGCGCTTCGCGACCTTCACCGAGGGCGGTGTAGATCTCGAAAAAATCGTTCATCAGCAACGAGCGGCACCAGGCATCAATCAGGATGTGGTGGTTGCTCATCATGAACCAGTAACGCGCCGCGCCGACCTTGATCAGGCGCAGGTGGAACGGTGCCTGATTGAGCAGATCGAAACCGGCCTCGCGCTCGCTTTTGAGCAACGCCTGCAACTTCGGTTCTTGCTCGGCCTCGGCAACGTTGCTCCAGTCCAGGTACTCGATCGGCGTGCGCCCCGGGGAGTGAATCACTTGCAGCATGTCTTCGCCGACGTTCCAGCAGAACGACGCACGCAGCGCTTCGTGACGGGCGACCACCGCTTGCCAGGCCTGGGCAAAACGCTCGGGATCGAGTTCGCTGTTGATGCGGTAGCGATCCTGCATGTAGTACAGGCCCGTGCCCGGTTCGAGCAAGGTGTGCAGGAGCATGCCTTCCTGCATCGGCGTCAGCGGATAGACGTCTTCGATGTGCGCCGCCGGCACCGGCAACGCATCGAGTTGCGCCTGAGTCAGTTTCGCCAGCGGGAAGTCCGACGGCGTCAACCCGCCGGCCGTGTCTTGCAGGCAATGGGCGATCAGGCTTTGCAGTTCGCCAAGGTAGGCGTCGGCCAGATCAACGATGGTCTGCGCGTCATATCGCTCGGCGCTGAAGGTCCAGCGCAGCAGCAGTTCACCGCCATACACCTGACTGTCGATGCTCAACTCGTTGGGCAGCGGCGCCTGCGGATCGTGGGCGGCGCCGACCGGTTCATCGAGAGGACGGAACAGCGCATCGCTGCCAAAACTCTGGTCGAACTGGCCGAGGTAGTTGAAGGTGACCGGTGCGTTGGGCAACGCCGCCATGCTGCGCTGACTGAGGTCATCGGCCAGATAACGCAGGACGCCATAGCCCAGGCCTTTGTGCGGCACCGCGCGCAGTTGCTCCTTGATCGCCTTGATCGAAGCGCCCTGCCCGGCCGCTTCTTCAATGTTGTGCGGGGTCAGGCGTAATGGATAGGCGCTGGTGAACCAGCCGACGGTGCGGGTCAGGTCGATCTCGTCGAACAGGGTTTCGCGGCCGTGGCCTTCGAGCTGAATCAGCGCCGACGGCTGCCCGCTCCAGCGGCACAAGACGCGGGCCAGCGCAGTCAGCAACAGGTCGTTGACCTGCGTGCGATAGGCACGCGGCGCCTGTTGCAGCAATTGTTGAGTACGCTCGGCATCGAGGTGCACGCTGACGGTTTGCGCATGCCGGTTCTGCCGTCCACCCTGCGGGTTTTCGCATGGCAGGTCGGCGCTCGGCCCGGCCAGTTGCGTCTGCCACCAGTTCAGTTCTTCGCGCAGGGATTCGCTGCCGGCGTAGGCCTGCAAGCGTGCCGTCCAGTCCTTGAAGGCACTGGTTTTCGCCGGCAGCTTCACCGCTTGTTCGGCGTCGAGTTGGCGATACACGGTTTGCAGATCGTCGAGCAGCACGCGCCACGAGACACCGTCGACCACCAAGTGATGGATCGCGATGAACAGCCGTTGCTGACCTTCGGGTCCATCGACCAGCAACGCGCGCAACAGCGGGCCGTGTTGCAGTTCGAGGCTGCGCTGGGCATCGGCGAACAGCGCTTGGCACTTGTCCATCGCTGCCACCCGTAATTGCCACAGTACCTCGGCATCGGACACCGCTTGATGCGTTGCCTGCCACTGATCATTGGTCTGCATGAAGCGCAAACGCAGCGCGTCGTGCTGCTCGATCACCGCCAGCAGCGCCTGCTCCAGACGCTGCGGTTCCAGCGCCACGCTCGGCTCCAGCAGCAAGGCCTGGTTCCAGTGCTGACGCTCCGGGATTTCAGTGTCGAAGAACCAGTGCTGGATCGGCGTCAGCGCCGAGTCACCGCTGACCAGCCCCTGTTCGGCAGTCACTTGCTCGCTGCGGCTGGCGACCCCGGCGAGGGTCTGCACAGTCTGATGCTGGAACAGGTCCCGGGGGCTGAAATGGATGCCCTGCTGCCGCGCCCGGCTGACCACTTGAATCGACAGAATCGAGTCGCCGCCGAGTTCGAAGAAGTTGTCGTTGAGACCCACCTGCGCGACGTTGAGCACTTCGCACCAGATCTGCGCCAGGGCCTGTTCCAGCTCGTTGCTCGGCGCGACATAGTCCTGACGATTCAGCTCGGGGTCAGGCGCGGGCAAAGCACGACGGTCGAGTTTGCCGTTGGCGGTGAGTGGCATGCGCGCCAGCAGGATCAGGTGCATCGGCACCATGTAGTCCGGCAGTTGCGCTTTGAGGTGCGCCTTCAATGCGTCGCGCAGTTCGGCCTGTTGTACTTCACCTTGCTCGGCGACTTCGCTGACCAGATAGGCAACCAGTTGTTTGCCGCTCGGCGCATCCAGCGCCAGCACCACCGCTTCACGGATCGAAGCGTGATCAAGCAGGCGGGTTTCGATCTCGCCCAGTTCGATGCGGAAACCACGAATTTTCACCTGATGGTCGATCCGCCCCAGATACTCCACCAAGCCATCGGCACGCTGGCGCACCAGGTCGCCGGTGCGGTACATGCGCCCGCCATTCGCGGCAAACGGGTCGGCGACAAAACGCTCGGCCGTGATGCCCGGGCGGTCGTGATAACCCTGCGCCAGACCGGCGCCGCCGACGAACAACTCACCGGTCGCGCCTTGCGGCACCAGCGCCAGATCGGCGTCGAGAATGTACGCCAGGCGGCCGCCGATCACGCTGCCGATC
>NZ_QAIU01000382.1:4226-8218 GCF_003061205.1 Pseudomonas sp. HMWF006 | reverse complement strand
TTCATCCAGGCGCGCTTCGGCCTCATCGACGGCCACTACCAGATCGTCCCAACCCGGATGTTCGGTCTGGCTGGCGATCACTTGCGTAATGACCTGGTGGTTTGCGCTGATGATCGCGTTGATCGCCGGAACCAGATGCTCGGCGCGTATCGCCGACCACGGTGGCAAAGTCCAGGGTTGTAACAGCGGATTGGTGTCAGGCATGGCTTCTTCCTTGAGGCGTGGCTGAAAAGGGCCAGCTTAGGCAGGAAGCGCAGGGGACGGGCGGTACATAGTTACCACCTTCCACCGCTGATCGGTGGAAGGTGGCAGCGACTCAATGTTGTGCGTCAGGTTTTTTCGCAAGCTTCGGATTGGGGAAGAACTGCACGGCCTGGACATTCTTGTCCGCTGTCGGCTTGAGCGCGCTGGTGTTGACCCGCGTGCCCAGCTCTTTCGGTACAGAAAGCCCCTGCTCGTTCAACGTATCCGAGTAACCACAGGCCACGCATTCGCGGTGCGGCACGCTGTCCTCGTTCCACATCATCAGCTTGTCCGGCTCGCTGCACGCCGGGCAGACGGCCCCGGCGATAAAGCGTTTCTTGGTAATCACAGGTGCCTCGCTCATGCTGCTGCGTCCTCACTCAGGCCGCTATGGCGCAAGAGTGCGTCAATCGAAGGCGCACGGCCACGGAAGTCGACGAACAGCACCATCGGGGCCTGCGAACCGCCACGTGCCAGGATCGCTTCGCGGAAAGCGCGACCGGTTTCAGCGTTGAGCACGCCGTCTTCTTCGAATTTGGAGAAGGCATCCGCCGACAGCACTTCCGCCCACTTGTAGCTGTAGTAACCCGCTGCGTAACCGCCGGCGAAGATGTGCGCGAAGCTGTTGGGGAAGCGGTTGTAGGCCGGTGGACGCATCACTGAAACTTCATCGCGAACGCCTTCGAGCACTTGCAGCACGCTGCGGCCGTCACCGTGGGTGGCGTGCAGTTCGAAGTCGAACAGCGAGAACTCCAGCTGACGCACCATCATCAGCCCGGACTGGAAGTTTTTCGCCGCGAGCATTTTTTCCAGCAGGTCCTGTGGCAGTGGCTCGCCGGTTTCATAGTGACCGGAGATCAGCGCCAGACCTTCCGGCTCCCAGCACCAGTTTTCCATGAACTGGCTCGGCAGCTCGACCGCATCCCACGCCACGCCGTTGATCCCGGAGACACCCGCGTGATCCACGCGGGTCAGCAGGTGATGCAGACCATGGCCGAATTCGTGGAACAGGGTGGTCACTTCATCGTGGGTCAGCAACGCAGGCTTGCCGCTGTCGGCCGGGGTGAAGTTGCACACCAGGTTGGCGACCGGGCTTTGCAGCACGCCGTCGACAGTGCGGCGGCGGTCGCGAGCGCCGTCCATCCACGCGCCGCCTCGCTTGTTGGCGCGGGCGTAGAGGTCAAAGAAGAAGCGGCCGACATGCTGGCCGTTTTCCTTGATCTCGAACAGGCGCACGTCCGGGTGCCAGGTGTCGAAGCCTTTCAGTTCGGCGATTTCAATGCCGTACAGACGCTGGACGATCGCGAACAGCCCGCCGAGGACTTTGTCGATCGGGAAGTAGGCGCGCAGGGTTTCCTGAGCGACGCTGTAGCGTTGCTCGCGGAGTTTTTCCCCGTAGAAACCGCTGTCCCAGCTTTGCAGATCGGCGCAGCCCTGTTCGGCGGCGTAGGCGCGCAGCTGTTGCAGGTCCTGCGCGGCGAACGGCTTGCTGCGCTTGGCCAGGTCGCGCAGGAAGCTCAGCACCTGATCGCTGGACTCGGCCATTTTGGTCGCCAGGCTCAGCTCGGAGAAGCTGGCGAAACCCAGCAGCCTGGCCAGTTCCTGACGCAGGTCGAGGATCTCTTCCATGACCGGACCGTTGTCGTTCTGCCCGGCATTCGGGCCTTGATCCGACGCACGGGTGCAATAGGCGGCGTAGACTTCTTCACGCAGCGCGCGGTCCTGGGCGTAGGTCATTACCGCGTAGTAGCTCGGGAATTCCAGGGTGATCAGCCAGCCATCGAGACCTTTAGCCTGGGCGGCGGCCGCCATCTGCGCCTTGGCCGAATCGGTCAGGCCAGCGAGGGCGGCTTCGTCGGTGATGTGCTTGGTCCAGGCTTGTGTGGCATCGAGCAACTGGTTGGAGAAGCGGCTGCCCAGCTCGGACAGTTTGCTCTGCACTTCGGCGTAACGCTTCTGTTCAGCTTCCGGCAGGTCGATACCCGACAGGCGGAAATCGCGCAGGGCATGTTCCAGAATGGTTTTTTGTGCCACGTCGAAACCGGCGGCTTCCTGGCTGTTAGCCAGCGCCTCATAGGCCTGGAACAGTTCGCGGTTCTGGCCCATTTCGGTGGAGTAGGCGCTCAGGGCCGGCAGGCACGACTCGTAGGCTTCGCGCAGTTCGGCGCTGTTGCACACGGCGTTGAGGTGGCTGACCGGGCTCCAGGCGGCGCCGAGGCGATCATTGAGTTCGTCCATTGCCAGCACCAGACCGGCCCAGGTCGGGTTCTGGCCTTGGATCTTGAGGATTTCGGCAATGGCGGCGCGGTTGTCGGCCAGAATGGTTTCGATGGCCGGCAGGACGTGTTCGGCACGGATCGTGGAGAACGGTGGCAGGTCGTAGGACTGCAGCAGAGGGTTGTTCACGCTCACGGTTGGCACCTTGGCTGGAAGAAACATGCGCCCATCTTAATTACAATCGGCATTCACCGCAGCTATCGGCGACAGAGAGAGAACTTATCGTGTCCGTTCGCAAGTACCAGAATCACACCCCGCAGCTTCGCGAAGGCGCGTTTGTCGACGCCTCAGCGGTGGTGATCGGCGACGTTGAAATCGGCGAAAACAGCTCCGTGTGGCCGCTGACCGTGATCCGTGGCGACATGCACCGCATCCGCATCGGCGCGCGCACCAGCGTGCAGGACGGCTGCGTGCTGCACATCACCCACGCCGGTCCGTTCAACCCGGACGGCTTCCCGCTGCTGATCGGCGACGACGTGACCATCGCCCACAAAGTCATGCTGCATGGTTGCAGCGTCGGCAGTCGCGTGTTGATCGGCATGGGTAGCATCGTCATGGATGGCGCGGTAGTCGAGGATGACGTGATCATCGGCGCCGGCAGCCTGGTGCCGCCGGGCAAGCGCCTGGAAAGCGGCTTTCTGTATGTTGGCAGTCCGGTGAAACAGGTGCGTGCACTGACTGACAAGGAGCGCGCCTTCTTCACCTACAGCGCGGCGAACTACGTGAAGCTCAAGGACCTGCATCTGGCCGAAGGCTACGACCAGCTCTGAAACGACTGACACCCGCACAGGATTTCTCATGCACTACCAGACCGTACTGTTCGACCTCGATGGCACCCTGACCGACCCGCGTGAGGGCATCACCCGTTCCATCCAGTTCGCCCTCGGCAAGCTCGGCATCGACGAGCCGGACCTGACCAGACTTGAACACTTCATCGGCCCGCCGCTGTTGCAGGCGTTCATGCAGTTTTACGATTTTGATGAAGCCAAGGCGTGGCAGGCGGTGAATTTCTATCGCGAACGCTTCAAGGTCACCGGCCTGTATGAAAACCGCGTGTTTGATGGTGTCACGCCTTTATTGGAAACCCTGAGCGGGCAGGGACGGCAGCTGTATATCGCCACGTCGAAACCGTGGGAATTTGCCCGCGAGATTGCCCGGCATTTTGATTTTGCCCGGCACTTCAAGGTGATCTACGGCAGTGAGCTGGACGGCACGCGGACCAATAAGGTCGAGCTGATTGCGCATCTGATCAAGGAAGAAGGGCTGGACCCGGCCAATACGTTGATGATCGGCGATCGTAAGCACGATCTGATCGGGGCGCGCAGCAATGGGCTGGATGCGGCGGCGGTCGGTTATGGGTTTGGCAGTTTCGAAGAGTTGAGTGCGGAGGCGCCGGCTTATCATTTTGAAACGCTGGACGAGTTGCATCAGGCATTCCTGCGGCGCTGATTAATACACCATCGCTGGCAAGC
>NZ_QAIU01000382.1:748-4216 GCF_003061205.1 Pseudomonas sp. HMWF006 | reverse complement strand
CCCACAGGTGAGCGATGTGCTCAGGTTCACCGCTGTCCCTGTGGGAGCTGGCTTGCCAGCGATGAGGCCAATTCAGCCACGGAAGGTCTGAGCGTCTGCCAATGCTTTCAGCGCCGCTTTGCGCTTAGCCACCGGCAGCGCCCCCAACGTCTCCACTTCAGCATAAAACCTCGGCCAATCCCCCCCAACCTGCCTGAACAACGCCGAAAACGCCGGCACCCACTGGTCATACAGCCCGAACGGCAACAGCCGCGCATTGTTCAGCGGCAAATTCACCCATGCGTCATAACGCTTGTCTCCGGCCCACAGGCTGTCACGCATCATTCGATATTCGCGACGGAACTGCTCGAACGCTGCGGCCTTACGTTCGCGCATCTGCTCGGCCGGCAGCGGTTGGGCATAGAGTTTTTCCAGCCGGGAGCGCGTTTCCAGCACCCGCTCGATGAACTGGTCACGCTGCTTGAGCTGCGAGTCGTTCTGCGCCGGCAACCCGCGAAACGCGCGCCACTGGCGGGTCCCTTCCTGCTCGACGAACGTGGCGAAGGACTCGTTGAACTCGGTGTCATCCTTCACATAGAAGCGCTGATGGGCCAGCTCATGGAAGATCAGGGTGGCCAGACGCTCATCGCCCCAGCCCATCATCGAATTGAGAATCGGGTCATTGAACCAGCCGAGTGTCGAATAGGCTTCGACGCCGCCAATCGCCACGTCCATGCCTTGCAGACGCTGGATCGCCGCTTCGCCCCGTGCCGCGCTCTGGCTGTAGTAGCCGCGATAGGCCACGCAACCGGCGATCGGGAAGCAATGATTCTGCGGGGTCAGAGAAAACTCCGGGGTGACGAACACGTTCCACACCACAAATGGCCGGCCGATGTCGGCGTACAGACGATAGCTCTGATTGTCGGGCAGGTGCAGCTGCTCGCTGGCGAAGGTTCGGGCCTTTTGTGACTGAGCCAGGTGCGCGCGCAATTTCTCGTCACGGCTTGGGTCGGCAATCACCCTGGCCACGGGCTCGCGTGCCCGCAGCAGCTGCAACTGACCGCTGGCCAGCTGACTGTAATAGCTGACGCTGGCGCAACCGTTGAGCAACAAAAACATCACCCCCGGAAACAAAATCCGAAAAACGCGATCAAGTAACCCATGGCTTGGAAGCGGCCTGCTCAAAATAAAAATCCTTTGGAAAGTCTGCCCGCAAGACTATCCCGCCATTTGGAGCTTCGCTATGCGCATGTTGTTGCTGACAGGAGGCCTGCTGACACTGGCCGGTTGTGCCGGATTCGGAATGCCTGACCCTGACCCCTCACAAGCCTGGATCGATCTCGATGCCCGGCAACAAGACACGGCGCTGCAAGCGCTGCAGGTCGATAGCCGGGCCACGGCCGACAGGCGTTATTTCGAAGTCCAGCCCGGCAGTCATGAGCTGAAGGTGCGTTATCAGTTTCCGGTGGAGGCGACCAATATCGGCCCCGATGCCGAACCGTTGTGGCGTGATTGCCAGTTGAACGTGAAATTCAAGGACTTCAACGCTGGCCAGCGTTACCAGCTGCAGGCCGGCAGTATCGGCTTCAGGCCTTGGGCCAGGCTCTATGACGAGCAGCGAAAAGTCGTAGGGCAGGGAACACCGGCAGGCTGCCAGCGCACATGATCGACGCTATGCTGAGTATTCAGAACGGTGGATATTCATCATGCGCAAGTTGTTGCTGTTGCTCGTTGTCGGTTTCGCGGCTGGTTGTCAGACACCGTTGCCCCCGGTCGACCCGCAAATGGCCTGGATCGACTTCTCGACGCCAACCCCCGGCGGCAAACTGCTGATGGCCGAGCGTCTGGATAACCAGCGCCTGAATGACGGGCGCTTTTTCCAGGTCACTCCCGGCAGTCATGAGCTACGCGTGCGTTTTGATTTCGAAGTCTTCGGCGGCGGCGGTGCCTTGATGACTGGCCCGGTAGAGCGCTTGTGTTACCTGTATATCCGCTACGATCATTTCGAAGCCGGGCAGCGTTATACGCTGGAGGGCCGTTCGCTGGCATTCACCCCGAGTGCGAGGCTATATAACGCCAGGCGCGAGATTGTCGCCGAAGACCACGATTACAACTGCATTAATTGAGGCGACTCAGCGGTCGTTCTTCTGATAGATGATCGCTTTTCTACCGTAGTCGCATCGGCCGACAATCATGGCAATGTCGTGTTCTTTTGCCTCCTCTTTGCTGACGATTTCCAGCGTATAAGAGGGCACAGCTTTCGCCTGGATCTTGACCTCGATCTCTTTCTTCAATTCTTCACAGTCTTTCGGTGCGGCAAGAGCGGTTGTGGCCAGTGCACTGCAGAAAATCGCCAAGCCGATACGTTTCATCAATGAAGCTCCCTGGAGCAGCGCGCACGGGCGTGCGCTGAACCTGCTGTCACTTATTCGACCACACTTTGAGGAGGCGAGTTCTGACTTCGCGCACATCTCGGGCACTGCGCCGAGTTATAGATCGCTTTCGCGGGCAGGCCCACTCCCACAGGTTCTGTGTTTGACACAAATCCCTGTGGAGGGCGGGCTTGCCCGCGAAGGCGTCAGTGCTGTTTATGCCTTGATCGAAACCAGCGCAGATCAGTTGACCAGCGATGCCTCGAGGGTAATTTTCGCGTTCAGTACTTTCGACACCGGGCACCCTTCCTTGGCCTTGTTGCTCAATTCTTCAAACTGCGTCTGGGTCGCTCCCGGAATCTTCGCCTTGAGAATCAGCTTCACCGCCGTGATGGCAAAGCCACCATCCACTTGATCGAGGGTGACTTCAGCGTTGGTATCAATGCTCTCTGCTTTGAGGCCGGCATCGCCGAGAATCATCGAAAACGCCATGGAAAAGCAGCCGGCGTGCGCTGCCCCGATCAGTTCTTCCGGGTTGGTGCCCTTGCCGCCTTCGAAGCGGGCCTTGAAACCGTAGGGTGCTTCTCTGAGGACGCCGGTTTCGGTGGAAATCGAACCGATGCCGGTTTTCAGGTCGCCTGCCCAGTGTGCGGATGCTTTCTTCACGATAGCCATGTCTGCCTCCTCAAGATCTGACGCGGAATCGCCGCGCCGTCGTGGTTTTTGCTTGCAAGGCTTCTGAGGATAGACGCCGCAGCAAAGTTCAGCCCGGGTGAATCGTTGACTTTTTTAGTAGGAAATTTCGCCGCCGCTATTGAAACTCGGGTATATGCCCTCATTGCACAGAACACGCTTATGGATTCGGCAGGTTTTCGTTCGCTGGAAAAACCTGCCTCCTCATTCGGAGACGCAGGTTTATGAAGCAACTGTCCGACGTAAAATTTTCCACCCTCGATCTGGTGCCCGTGCGCGAAAACGGCAGCCCGGCGCAATCGCTGCGCAACTCGCTGGATCTGGCGCAGCATGTCGAAAAGCTCGGCTACACGCGGTTCTGGGTGGCTGAACACCACAACATGGACGGCATTGCCAGTTCGGCGACCTCGGTGTTGCTGGGGTA
>NZ_QAIU01000382.1:0-738 GCF_003061205.1 Pseudomonas sp. HMWF006 | reverse complement strand
GTTCGGCACCCTCGAAAGTCTGTATCCGGGACGCATCGACCTGGGGTTGGGCCGCGCTCCGGGGTCCGATCAGATGACCGCCCGCGCGTTGCGCCGTGAACGCTCCGGCAGCGCCGACGATTTCCCGGAAGATGTCGCCGAGCTGGCGCGTTTCCTCGGCCCGCGCACCCCGGATCAACGGGTGATCGCCATGCCGGGCACGGGCACCAATGTGCCGATCTGGCTGCTTGGTTCCAGCCTGTTCAGTGCGCAACTGGCTGGTGAGCGCGGATTGCCCTACGCCTTTGCCTCGCATTTCGCCCCGCGTTTCATGCACGAGGCAATTCGGGTCTACCGCAACCACTTCAAGCCATCCGCCGTGCTCGACAAGCCTTACGTGATGCTCGGTGTGCCGCTGGTGGCGGCGGATACCGACGAGCAGGCCGATTACCTGGCGACTTCGGTGTACCAGCGCATTCTCGCGCTGATGCGTGGGCAAAGCCTGGTACAGCGTCCGCCGGTGAAAACCATGGATGGCTTGTGGCTGCCGCATGAGCGTGAAGCGGTGGGGGATTTCCTCGGTCTGGCGATGGTCGGCAGTCCGCAGAAGATCCGCGCCAAGCTGGAGGTGTTGGTCGAGCAGACACAGGCGGATGAACTGATCTTCACCTGTGATCTGTATGAACACGCCGATCGCCTGCATTCCTACGAGTTGTTGGCGCAGGTGATGAAGGGCTGAAGGGCGCCCTCACCCTAGCC
>NZ_QAIU01000381.1:10390-14759 GCF_003061205.1 Pseudomonas sp. HMWF006 | reverse complement strand
GTTTGGCTTTCATTTCACTGCGGTCGGCGAGACGGACGAGGATTTCGTCGGCATCGGCGATCACGTGGTTGTTGGTCAGAATGTAGCCATCCGGAGAGATGATGAAGCCCGAACCCAACGATTGCGCTTCACGCTGACGATCACCACGCGGCGAGCGCTGTTGAGGCGGCATGCCACGTTCGAAGAACTCGCGCAGCATCGGCGGCAAGCCTTCCAGGTCTGGCATCTGCTGGTTGACCTTGCGATCCGGCAGTTTCTGCGTGGTACTGATGTTCACCACGGCTGGCGAAGCTTGTTCGACCAATTGGGTGAAGTCAGGCAGATCGGCTGCTTGCGCAGCAGGTACGGCCTGACCGAGCAACAGCACGGTGGCGAAAATGGAGAGATAAGATTTCAAACTTGGTATCGACATACAGCTCCCGTTACGACGAGCAGGGTTAAGCGATATGGAGCAAGGAACACCGGAAACCACCGACCGGCATTTTTGTTCCGGGAACAACAAACAAGGCCAGAGCCGTGAGGCTCTGACCTATAAAAAATTTTCAGGTGTTTTGCAAATGAAAATGCTCAGCAAACATTTCTACGTCTCGGCGACGAAGTGGGAATGACTGGAATCAGCTCACTGCTTGCTGGTTGCAGCGCCATCATTGTTACGCATCGACAGCGCAATTCGTTCGGCTGTGCCAATAGGAATCTCGCCCACCACCGTCACCATCATTTCGCCTTGTGGCGTCGTCAGGCGGCGGGACACGGCAACGGTCGGGCCCAATTGCGTACGGGTATCGGTGACCGTAGCGCCATTCAAAGGCTCGAGGAAAACCGAGAAACGCGCCAGACCGTCGTCATACAGCAAGCTGTTGACCTGGGTCTTGGTTTCCGGATCCTTGTGCGACGTGCTGCTGGTCAGTTCGAAGCCCGGTGGCAACCAGTCGGAATGCCAGACCTGAGCGGTCTTAATGGCTGAAGCCTTGTCACTGTCCAGCGTGACTGGCTTGCAGTCGGCGTCAGCCAGCAAATCCTTGTCCGAAGGAACTTCGTCGGTATTGAGGCTGGTGAACTGGAATCGCTCCAGCAACTGCCCCTTGTCGTTCAGCAGCAACGACTTGAGCGGCAGGCTGGTCTGTTTATCCAGATGCAGCTCGAAGCCGTAGCGATGCTGATCGCGAGGCGTCAGCGATACGATCACTGCGTCCCGCCCGGCCACGCGCGATTTGCCAATGACGGCAAGGTCATACCAGTTTTTCAGCTTCTGGGGATCGAGAGAACGAGCAGTAGAGTTTGGAGAATCTCCCAACCCCGCAATCAGGGTGCCGCTGACGCATTGAGTATGTCCATCAATGCGCACGACTTCCTGTGCCGAACCGTCGAGCTGGAGCAAACGCTCGCGGACCTGGCCATTCTGGACACGATGCCAGATGTTGTGGGTAGAAAAACTACCGTTGCGCTCGTAAACGAAGGTGCCGTGAAAGCTTTGCCGCTGCTCGGCCTGGCCCAGCCGGGTCAACCAGTCCTGGGCGTCATCAGCGTGGGCTGGAACAATGAACCAGCCACTGAGCAGAAGCGAAAGTAGAGGTATGGCGCGCATGATCCTCCTTAACGGTTTTCCAGGCTTGCGGCACGCGCATAAGGCAGTGCGCTTTCAGTACCTTTCAGTGCAGCCTGCTGAGCGTGCTGACGCAGATAGCCTGGCAGACGCTGGTCATGCCAGCCTGGCTGACCTTGCAATACGCCATTGGCCATTGGGCCAGTCGCTTCGGAACTCTCACTGTAGCCTGCCAGAACAGCCGGGCCTTTGACCTGTGGAGTGGCCAGGGTTGGCTGATTGGATTGCTGAGCCAGTTCGGCGCCAGCGATTTCGTCCTGGTTGTACAGACGCACACCCGCCAGCACGGCAACGGTCACCGAGGCTGCAACAGCCAGACGACCAAGGCTGCGCCATGGGCTGCGGGATACTTTGGCCGGAGCCGTTTCGTCTTCCAGCGCAGCAGACACTGCCGCAGCGATATCCAGACGTGGAAGCAGCAAATCCTTGTGCATGGCTGCCCGAGCGATCTGGTAACGAGCCCAGGTCTCACGGGTATCCACATCATCCAGTGCATTGAGCACTCGACGCAATTCCAGTTCGTCCGCTTCGTTATCCATCACTGCGGACAGCGATTCCTGCAGGGCTTCACGACTCATGGCGTTCCTCTCTTGGCTGTCGCCGCTGTCTCAGTTTTCCTGCAACAACGGCTGCAGGGCTTTATCGATGGCCTCCCGAGCGCGGAAAATCCGGGAGCGCACGGTACCCACCGGGCATTGCATGACGCTCGCAATGTCCTCGTAACTCAGACCATCGAATTCACGTAAAGTTAAAGCCGTACGCAAATCCTCTGGCAGTTGCTGAATGGTTCGATGGACGGTGCCTTCGATCTCATCCCGCAGCAGTGCTCGTTCTGGTGATTCGAGATCCTTGAGGCCGTGATCGCCATCGTAGAACTCTGCATCTTCGGAACTGACATCGCTATCCGGCGGCCGGCGGCCGCGTGAAACCAGGTAATTCTTCGCCGTGTTAATGGCAATACGGTACAGCCACGTATAAAACGCACTGTCGCCGCGAAAGTTTCCAAGTGCTCGATACGCCTTGATAAAGGCTTCCTGAGCCACGTCCTGGGCTTCATGGGTGTCGTGCACGAAACGCACGATCAACCCGAGAATTTTGTGCTGATACTTCAGCACCAGCAGATCGAAAGCTCGCTTGTCGCCACGCTGAACGCGCTCGACCAGCTGCTGATCCTCTTCCTGGGTTAGCATGAACACTCCTCGATAAGCCCGGAGGAGGCTTGCACAACTAAACGACCAGACTTGCAAACATAGACTCGGGCTTTTCGCAAAAGTTCTCCCCCTCCAAGCAAGTTTCCTGCGGGCTCTGATTTGGCACGCACGAAAAACGCAGCTCGGGATAAACCGGCTGCGCGAATAATCTTGTCATCGGTTTCGCCGGCAGGAATCTAACTGCAGATTCCGCACTGAAGCCGACACGTCCCTTGTTTCTGGCACCGACTATTGATCTTGGGCCTTTGGCAAAAGTTCCAATTATTTATAGCCGGACCGATCCGACATTGGGCAACCCTGCGCTGAAAAATCCTGTTTCAACGCCGATACAGTCGTCTTTTCGCGAACCCGGCGAAAAAAACTTCCGACGAAGCACCCGGCTTTTTTCGTCACAGTAGTTTCACAATGCCATATCGGCGCGGCTATTGTGCCGCCCCACCCCTCTATATACTAGTGGGCTGTGTGGCTGCCTTGACTCGCCGACCCAGCTGTCTTGCGCCAACCCCGATCCGGGTCGCTTTGAGCGGAATCCTGAAATGAGCCAACAGTTCCAACACGATGTTCTGGTCATTGGCAGCGGTGCTGCCGGTTTGAGTCTCGCGCTGACCCTGCCGGGTCATTTGCGCATTGCCGTATTGAGCAAGGGCGATCTCGCCAACGGTTCAACCTATTGGGCCCAGGGTGGCGTCGCCGCCGTGCTCGACGATACCGATACTGTCGAATCCCACGTTGATGACACCCTCAATGCCGGCGGCGGTCTGTGCCATGAAGACGCCGTCCGGTTCACTGTCGAGCACAGCCGTGAAGCGATCCAGTGGCTGATCGACCAAGGCGTGCCGTTCACCCGCGATGAACAGTCCGGCACCGAAGACGGCGGATTCGAATTCCACCTGACCCGCGAAGGCGGCCACAGCCATCGGCGCATCATCCACGCGGCCGACGCGACCGGTGCAGCCATATTCAAAACCCTGCTGGCCCAGGCCAGGGAACGTTCCAACATCGAATTGCTCGAGCAGCGGGTTGCCGTCGATCTGATCACCAAGCGCCGTCTGGGACTGGATGGCGACCGTTGCCTGGGTGCCTACGTGCTCAACCGGGCCACCGGCGAAGTCGATACCTACGGCGCCCGTTTCGTGATCCTCGCCTCGGGGGGCGCCGCCAAGGTCTACCTCTATACCAGCAACCCCGATGGCGCCTGCGGGGATGGCATTGCCATGGCCTGGCGTTCCGGCTGCCGGGTGGCGAACCTGGAATTCAACCAGTTCCACCCCACCTGCCTGTATCACCCGCAGGCCAAGAGTTTTCTGATCACCGAGGCCTTGCGTGGCGAAGGCGCGCATTTGAAATTACCGAACGGCGAGCGCTTCATGCACCGCTTCGACAAGCGTGCCGAGCTGGCTCCACGGGACATCGTCGCCCGGGCCATCGACCATGAAATGAAGCGCCTGGGTATCGACTGCGTCTACCTCGACATCAGCCACAAGCCCGAGGCCTTCATCAAGAGCCACTTCCCGACCGTCTACGAGCGCTGCCTTGGCTTCGGCATCGACATGAC
>NZ_QAIU01000381.1:0-10380 GCF_003061205.1 Pseudomonas sp. HMWF006 | reverse complement strand
CTACACCTGCGGCGGGGTGATGGTCGACCAGAATGGCCGCACCGACGTCACGGGCCTGTACGCCATTGGCGAAACCAGCTTCACCGGCCTGCACGGCGCCAACCGCATGGCCAGCAACTCGCTGCTCGAATGTTTCGTGTATGCGCGCTCGGCTGCAGCCGACATCGTTGCGCAACTGGATGATGTCGCCGCGCCAAGCGCCCTGCCCGTGTGGGACGCCAGCCAGGTGACCGATTCGGATGAGGACGTGATCATCGCGCACAACTGGGACGAATTGCGGCGGTTCATGTGGGACTACGTCGGTATCGTGCGCACCAACAAGCGCCTGCAACGGGCTCAGCACCGTGTGCGCCTGCTGCTGGACGAAATCGACGAGTTCTACAGCAATTACAAAGTCAGCCGCGACCTGATCGAGCTGCGCAACCTGGCCCAGGTCGCCGAACTGATGATCAGCTCAGCGATGGAGCGCAAGGAAAGTCGCGGCCTGCATTACACCCTCGACTATCCCGACCTGCTGCCCGAGGCGCTCGACACTATTCTGGTGCCGCCCACCTACGTCGGCTGAACTTGAGCCGGACCCGCAGGCGTCGGTGCAAGTCCGCCGCCTGCGAGTCACGCGGTACGCAGACCGATCTGACCCGCCACTCCCCACGCAAACGAAAGCGCAGCACCACGATCAGTGGCAGCGCCAGGCTGTCCGGGCGCAGTTGGACAGCCTGCCAGCCATCGGCCTGATTCCACAGTTGCCAGCCATCGGCATCCCGACGCAACCCTCGAAACGCCCTTGGATGGCTCAGCAGAATCTGCCTTGGCAGCACCCGAAAAGCGTGCGCAAGACAGGCGAAAGCCCCGAGCACACTGGCCCAGAGCGGAATCGAAAGCAGAAACAAGGCACCCAGTGCGAACGCCTGGGCCGACAGATACACCGCCAGCAACTGCCTTGAGGCGTGCCAGCGGCATTCGAACGAGTTACTTGGGCTGAACACGGTCCAGAATCATGCGAACCATGCGCTGCAGCTCAGGATCTTCAGACTCGCTGCGCTCCATGAACCAGCCGAACATGTCCTGATCCTCACACTCCAGCAGGCGAACGTACAATGCGCGATCGACCTCGTTCAGATCGGCATAAACCTCTTTCACGAACGGCACCAGCAACACGTCTAGCTCAAGCATGCCGCGGCGGCTGTGCCAAAAGAGGCGATTCAGTTCAACTTGTTCGACCATGGGGCCCTCCTCAAATTTGCCGGCAAGTATACAGGCCCGGCGCGGGCCGCACAGTCGGCTTTGGTCGGGCACCACCGATCCTTTATCAACTACCCATTTCAACAACGCGCCCTTATGATGTGCCCCAGTCTATTTACCCTGCGATGACCCATGGCCGATTCTGCTTTTTTCTGCACCCTGTCTCATGAAGGCGTTCTCGCGGTTCGCGGCGCGGATGCCGGAAAATTCCTGCAAGGCCAACTGACCTGCAATATCAATTACCTGAGCGACACCCGGGCCAGCCTCGGCGCCCGCTGCACGCAGAAAGGCCGGATGCAGTCGAGCTTCCGCATCCTGCTCGAGGGTGACGGCGTGGTGCTGGCGATGGCCAGCGAGCTGCTGGAGCCGCAACTGGCGGACCTGAAAAAGTACGCGGTGTTCTCCAAATCGAAACTCACCGACGAAAGCGCGGCCTGGGTGCGCTTTGGCCTGGAGCATGGCGATACCGCCCTGACCAGCCTCGGCCTCGATCTGCCAGCCGAAACCGACAGCGTCGTGCGCAACGAAGGATTGATCGCCATTCGCGTCTCGCCGCAGCGCGCCGAACTCTGGGCGCCGGCCGATCAGGCCGATGCGAGCAAAGCCAGACTGGCCGCAGCCCTGCCCGAAGCCGGGCTGAATCAATGGCTGCTGGGCCAGATCCGCGCCGGTATCGGCCAGGTCATGTCGACCACCCGCGAGCTGTTCATCCCGCAAATGCTCAACCTGCAAGCCGTCGGCGGCGTAAGTTTCAAGAAAGGCTGCTACACCGGCCAGGAAATCGTCGCGCGCATGCAGTACCTGGGCAAACTCAAGCGCCGCCTGTATCGACTGAGCCTCGACACTGCCCAATTGCCAGAGCCTGGCACCCCGCTGTTCGCACCGAGCCACAACAGCTCCATCGGTGAAGTGGTGCTGGCTGCCCACGCCGGGCAAAACATTGAACTACTGGCGGTGCTGCAGGCCGAAGCTACCGAAGCGGGCGACCTGCATATGGGCAGCCTCGAAGGGCCCGCCCTGCATTTGCTCGATTTGCCCTACGAACTGGATCGCGACCGCGAAATCCAGCGCTGATCGCAGCGTTTGGTTGCAACACCCTAGAGAGTCTAAATGAGCGAACTGGCGGAAAAGGTCCAACAGGATTTGGTTGAGGCCATCGATAACGATGACCTGGTTCTGCCAACGTTGCCGGAAGTGGCCCTGCAGATTCGCAAGGCCGCTGAAGACCCGGAAATCAGCGTCAGCGACCTGAGCAAAGTGATCGGCCGAGACACGGCGCTGTCGGCGCGTCTGATCAAAGTGGTCAACAGCCCCCTGCTGCGGGCTGCACAGGAAGTCACCGACCTGCACACCGCCATTACCCGCCTGGGTATCAACTACAGCAGCAACCTGGCAATCGGGCTGGTGATGGAGCAAATCTTCCACGCCCGCTCCGAGGTGGTTGAACAGAAGATGCGTGAAGTCTGGCGCAAGAGTCTGGAGATCGCCGGTGTCAGCTACGCGCTGTGTCGGCGCTACACCCAGCTCAAGCCCGATCAGGCCGCGTTGGGCGGGCTGGTGCATCAGATTGGCGTACTGCCGATTCTGACCTACGCCGAAGACCATTACGAACTGCTGTCAGATCCTGTCAGCCTCAACCATGTGATTGATCACATTCACCCGCTGCTGGGCGACAAGTTGCTGCGTGTCTGGGAGTTTCCTGAACGGCTGGTGGAATTGCCGGGGCGTTATCAGGACTTCAAGCGCGATTCGACGACCATCGACTATGTCGATCTGGTGCAAGTGGCGAGCCTGTACTGCCACAAGGACACCGACCATCCGTTTGGGCGGATTGATCCGCTCAGCGTTCCGGCATTTCGCAAGTTGGGGATTGATCCGGAGAACGAGGCGCTGTGCGCGGATCTGGAAGAATCGCGGACGATGTTTTACTGATCCGAAACCGAGACGCCCCCTTCGCAAGCAAACCCGCGCCCACAGGAGACAGCATTCGTCTGTGGGAGCCGGCTGGCTCGCGAAGAAGTCATGACAAACCACGGCAACTCAGCCGGCAATAAAACTGACCCGCACTTTAAGCCCCGCCTGCTCGCCATCATGTAACGTGATCTGCGCCAGGTGCGCGCGACAGATTTCCCCGACAATCGCCAGCCCCAGCCCTGAACCGGCCACCTGCTGATTACGCCGGTAGAAGCGCTCGAACACTCGATCGCGCTCCTGCAGCGGGATCCCCGGTCCGTCATCCTCGACCTCAAGCACCGCTGGCGCCGTCACCCGCAAAATCACATTACCGCCCGGCGGCGTGTGGGCCAGTGCGTTGTCCACCAGATTGCTCAGCAATTCATTCAGCAGCGTCGGCTCACCGCGCAGCCACACCGGTTCGTCCGCCTCCAGCGCCAGCGCCACCCCGCGTTTGTGCGCCAGCGGTGCCATGGCCATGCCCAACTCGCGGGCCAACTGGCTCAGATCGAGCAACTGCGCACCGCCCTCGGCAATCGCCCGCGCGCCGTTTTCGACCCGCGCCAGCGACAGCAATTGATTGGCCAGATGGGTCAGACGGTCAGTGCTTTGCGCTGACGACTCCAGCGTGCTGTGCCAGGTTTGCGGATCATTCGAGCGCAGGCCCAGCTCCAGCCGAGCCTTCAACGCCGCCAGCGGCGTGCGCAATTCGTGGGCGGCATCGGCGATAAACTGCGCCTGCCGTTCGAACTGCCCCCGCAGGCGCTCGGTGAAATGATTGAGGCCGCGCACCAGCGGCCACAGTTCATGCTGCACTTCCACTAATGGCAGCGGACGTAAATCGTCGGGTTGGCGCTCCTCCACCGCGGTGCGCAAACGCTCCAGTGGACGCAACGCGGCACTGACCGCAAACCACACCAACAGCAACGCACCGATCGCCAGCATGCCCAGGCGCAACAAAGTGTCGGCCGCCAGACTGCGGGCCATGCTGACCCGGGCTTCGTCGGTTTCGGCCACGCGGATTTCCGCCATGCCATTCATGTTCGGCTCGGTGACCGCTTTCAACAGACTGACCACACGCACGTTCTGCCCGCGGTAGGTCGCGTTATAGAAGCGCGCCAGAGCCGGATAATCATCGGTTCTGGGGGTGCCGGGCGGCGGGCCTGGCAGGTTTTCATAACCGGAAATCAGCTTCTGATGGATGTCATTGACCTGGTAATAAATCCGCCCGGCGCTGTCGTAAGCAAACGTGTCGAGCGCCACGTAAGGCACATCGGCACTCAGGGTGCCGTCGCGTTGCGACAAGCCCGCCGCGATAGTCCGCGCCGAAGCCAGTAACGTGCGGTCATACGCTGTGTCGGCGGCTTCGCGACCATTCCAGTAAGCACTCAAGCCGCTGGCGAGCATCAGCACCACCAGCAGCAACGCGAGGTTCCACAGTAACCGCCAGCGCAGGCTGCTGGGCTTATGCATCGCGGCTTTCCAGCAAGTAGCCGAGGCCACGGAAGGTCACGATAGCCACCGGTTGGCCGTCGAGTTTCTTGCGCAACCGGTGCACGTAGATTTCGATGGCATCGGGGCTGGCCTCTTCATCAAGGCCAAACACCTGCGCGGCCAATTGTTCCTTGCTCATCACCCTGCCCGGCCGGGCGATCAGGGCTTCCAGCACGGCCTGCTCGCGGGAGGTCAGCGTGAGCAACTCTTCGCCGAGAGTGAAACGCCGGGTGTCGAGGTCATAGGCCAGCACACCGCAGCGCTGTTGCCGCTCGCCGCCAAGCACACTGCGCCGCAACAGGGCTTTGACCCGCGCTTCCAGTTCCGTCAGTTCGAACGGTTTGGCCAGGTAATCGTCAGCGCCTAGATTCAACCCGTGCACGCGATCCTTCACATCGCTGCGCGCCGTCAGCATCAGCACCGGCAGATTTTTCCCGCGTGCCCGCAAACGCGCCAGCACTTCAAAACCATCCATGCGTGGCAGGCCGACATCAAGGATCGCGACCGCGTATTCCTCGCTGCCCAGCGCCAGATCGGCGGCCACGCCATCGTGCAACACATCCACGGTCAGACCGGTGCTCTTGAGCGCCTGAGCGACACTTTCGGCCAGTTGCAGATGGTCTTCGACGAGCAGAACACGCATGGTTTTTTACCTCGTTCAGGGATGGCCGACGCCACGCTTTGCCGCGGAGTTTACAGCCGCCACCGCAGCTGTGAAGCCCGAAAACCGTGAAAGCCAGCTGAAAGGTTAGTGAAAGGTTAGCCCGTTAGAGTCGTGCTACGGACAGTCCCGACTGCCGTCGCTGATGCCACACAGCGCAAAGAAAAACGCCTCGAAGCGTTTTCGACCAATAAGAACAATAAACGGAGTACACCCGCATGCAGTCCGTGCAGCCTCAGGCGTCCACGCCTGTTCGCCCTTCCCGCTTCAGCCACGCCACCCTCGCCAGTGCCGCCGCCCTCGCCGGTTTTTCGCCGCTGAGCTACGCCGACTTTATCGAAGACAGTTCCGCCACTTTCGAAACCCGCAACATGTACTTCAACCGCGACTTTCGCGACGGCACCAGTGCCCAGCAAAGCAAGCGGGATGAATGGGCACAAGGGTTCATGCTCAACCTGCAGTCGGGTTACACCGACGGCACTGTGGGGTTCGGTGTCGATGCGTTGGGCATGCTGGGCGTCAAACTCGATTCGAGCCCGGACCGCACCGGCACCGGCCTGCTGCCGACCCACGATGACGGGCGCGCCGCCAACGAATACTCCAAGGTCGGCCTGACCGGGAAAATGAAAATCTCTGCCACTGAACTGAAAGTCGGCAGCCTGATTCCTGAGCTGCCGATCCTCAAGCCGAACGACGGGCGCATCCTGCCGCAGACCTTTGAAGGCGGCCTGCTGACCTCTAAAGAAATCAAGAACCTGACGTTCACCGGTGGCCGCCTGGAAAAAGCCAAGGACCGTGACAGCACCGACTTCGAGGACATTGCCCTCAACAACAAGAACAGCCGCTTCGCCGGCACTGCGGTCGGCAAGCATTTCGATTTTGGCGGCGTCGATTACAAGTTCACCGACAAGATCACCGGCAGTTACCACTTCGCCCAACTCGACGAAGTCTACAACCAGCACTTCTTCGGCCTGGTCGCCTCGCGTCCGATGGGCCCCGGTACGTTTGCCACCGACCTGCGCTTTGCGGTCAGCGATGATCAGGGCGCGGCCCGTGGCGGCAAGATCGACAACCGCTCGCTCAACGGTCTGGTCAGCTACGCCCTGAGTGGCCACAAATTCAGCGCCGGCTACCAGCACATGTCCGGCGACAGCGCTTTCCCGTATGTCGATGGCAGCGACCCGTACCTGGTCAACTTCGTGCAGATCAACGACTTCGCCGGCGCTGAAGAACGCTCCTGGCAGGCGCGCTACGACTTTGACTTCGCCAAACTCGGCATTCCTGGCCTGAGTTTCATGAGTCGTTACCTGAGCGGTGACAACATCAAGCTCAAGAACGGCGAAGAAGGCAAAGAGTGGGAGCGCAATACCGAGATCAAATACGTAGTACAAAGCGGCGCCTTGAAGGATGTCGCCGTGCGTTTGAGGAATGCCACCTACCGCTCCAACTACTCCGCTCGCGATGCAGACGAAGTGCGTTTGCTGGTGAGCTATAGCGTTGCCCTTTGGTAATTCAGTACGTCCATAACAACAACTCCCAAGGAGACATAGATGAACTTATCACTGCGTAAAGTTGCTCTAGCCGCTGGCGTCATGCTGTTCGCCGGCCAACTCATGGCCGAACCGAAACGTCCGGAATGCATCGCCCCCGCCTCCCCCGGCGGTGGTTTCGACCTGACCTGCAAACTGGCGCAAAGCGCGCTGGTCAACGAAAAACTGCTGACCAAACCGATGCGCGTGACCTACATGCCCGGCGGTGTCGGCGCGGTGGCGTACAACGCCGTGGTCGCCCAGCGTCCGGCCGACGCCGGCACACTGGTGGCGTGGTCCAGCGGCTCGTTGCTCAACCTGGCGCAGGGCAAGTTCGGTCGTTTCGATGAAACCAACGTGCGCTGGCTGGCAGCGGTCGGCACCAGCTACGGCGCCATCGCGGTCAAAAGCGATTCGCCCTACAAGACCCTCGACGATCTCGTTCAGGCCCTGAAGAAAGATCCAAGCTCGGTGGTGATCGGTTCCGGCGGCACCGTCGGCAGCCAGGACTGGATGCAAACCGCACTGATCGCCAAGGCTGCCGGGATCAACCCGCGCGACCTGCGTTACGTCGCGCTCGAAGGCGGCGGCGAAATCGCCACTGCCCTGCTCGGCGGTCACATTCAAGTCGGCAGTACCGACATCTCCGACTCCATGCCGCACATCCAGAGTGGCGACATGCGCCTGCTCGCGGTGTTTGCCGACAAGCGCCTCGACGAACCGGAAATGAAAGACATTCCGACCGCTCGCGAGCAAGGCTACGACATCGTCTGGCCAGTGGTGCGCGGTTTCTACCTCGGGCCGAAAGTCAGCGACGAAGACTACGCCTGGTGGAAAGACGCGTTCGACAAACTGCTGGCCTCCGAGGATTTCGCCAAGCTGCGCGATCAGCGTGAACTGTTCCCGTTCGCCATGACCGGCCCGGAACTGGACACCTACGTGAAGAAGCAGGTCGCGGACTACAAAGTGCTGGCCAAAGAGTTCGGCCTGATCCAGTGATCGCCTCTGTCTAGCGGCTGCGTTCCCGGTTGCGGGGACGCGGCACAGGAGCTCCCATGCTTATTCAACGCATTTTCGCCTCGGTGCTGTTGCTGGTCTGTGCCGGCCTGGCCCTGATGGCGTGGCCGTACCAAGCGGCCTTTTCCTACGAACCGGTGGGCCCGCGCGCCTTCCCTCTGCTGATGCTCGGCCTGATGGGCTTGGCGCTGCTGTACATGGTGTTCCGCCCGGCACCGATCAAACACAGCGAAGACGAGCCGCCTCTGGATCGCGAAACCCTGACCAAGATCGCGATCTGCGTCGTCCTGCTGCTGGTGTTCGCCGGCACGTTCGAACCGCTGGGTTTCATCATCGCCAGCATCATCACCGGTGTTCCGATGGCTCGCCTGTACGGCGGCCGCTGGGTACCGAGCGTGGTGATCATCAGCCTGATGGCCATCGGTCTTTACTTGCTGTTCGACCGTTTGATGGACGTTCCGCTGCCCCTTGGCCTGCTCAGCGTTCTGGAGAACTGATATGGATACTCTTGGCTATTTGGGTCAGGGTTTCGGCGTCGCGCTGAGCCCTTACAACCTGGTGACCGCGCTGTGCGGCACGCTGATCGGCACCGTCGTCGGCCTGTTGCCGGGCCTGGGCCCGATCAACGGCGTGGCGTTGCTGATCCCGATCGCATTTGCCCTCGGCCTGCCACCGGAATCGGCACTGATCCTGCTGGCAGCGGTGTACCTGGGCTGCGAATACGGCGGCCGGATCAGTTCGATCCTGCTGAACATTCCGGGCGAAGCCTCCACCGTGATGACCACCCTCGACGGCTACCCGATGGCCCGCAAAGGCCTGGCCGGTGTGGCGCTGTCACTGTCGGCGTGGAGTTCGTTCATTGGCGCGTTCATCGCCACCTGCGGCATGGTCCTCTTCGCACCGTTGCTGGCGAAATGGGCGATTGCTTTTGGCCCGGCGGAATATTTTGTGCTGATGGTGTTCGCGATCGTCTGTCTCGGCGGCATGGCCGGTGACCGTCCGCTGAAAACATTCATTGCGGCGTTGATCGGTCTGTTCCTGTCAACGGTCGGCATTGATGCCAACAGCGGTGTGTACCGCTTTACCGGCGACAACATTCACCTGACCGACGGCATTCAGTTCGTGGTGCTGGTGTTGGGCCTGTTCTCGATCAGCGAAATTCTCCTGCTGCTGGAAAAAACCCACCACGGCCAGGAAGCGGTGAAAGCCACCGGCCGGATGATGTTCAACTTCAAGGAAGCGGCGTCGGTGTTCGTGGTCAACGTCCGTTGCGGCGTGCTGGGCTTCATCATGGGCGTGTTGCCGGGTGCCGGCGCGACGCTCGCCAGTGCCGTGGCCTATATGACCGAGAAACGTCTGGCCGGCGCCAGCGGCAAGTTCGGTGAAGGGGATGCCCGTGGCCTCGCCGCGCCGGAAACCGCGATCGGCGGCGCAGCCTGCGGCGCTCTGGTACCGATGCTGACCCTCGGCGTTCCCGGCTCAGGTACCACGGCGGTGATGATCGGCGCCCTGTCGCTGTACAACATCACCCCGGGCCCGCTGCTGTTCCAGCAACAACCGGACATCGTCTGGGGCCTGATCGCGTCGCTGTTCATTGCCAACATCATGCTGGTGATCCTCAACATCCCGATGATCCGCATCTTCACCCGCATTCTCGCCGTGCCGAACTGGGCTCTGGTGCCGGTCATCGCGATCATCACCGGGATTGGCGTCTACGCGGTGCACGCCACCACGTTCGACCTGTTCCTGATGATCGGTATCGGCATCTTCGGCTACATACTGCGCAAGCTGGACTTCCCGCTGTCGCCGCTGCTGCTGGGGTTCATCCTTGGCGAACTGATGGAGCAGAACCTGCGTCGCGCCCTGTCGATCTCCAACGGTGCGCTGGAAATCCTCTGGTCGAGCCCGATCACTCTCGGCGTCTGGGTGTTGACAGGGATCATGCTGTTGATGCCGATCATCCGTATCTGGCGCAAGCGTGCGGCTGCGCAACGCGCCATTGCCGATGTTTGATCGCTCCGCGCTCAAATCCTGGTGGGGCACCCCGCTGGTCGGTCTGCTCGGCGGTTATCTCGCCAGTCAGATCGGCTGGCCGCTACCGTGGATGGTAGGCTCGTTGCTGGCGATCATCCTGGTGCGCTGCCTGACGCCCTGGCAGCTCACGGAAATCCCCGGCGGCCGCAAATGCGGCCAATGGATCGTCGGCATCGGTATCGGCCTGCACTTCACCCCGGTGGTGATGGAGCAGGTGCTCAGTCATTTCGGTCTGATCTTCTTCGGTGCGCTGGTCACCAGTCTGTCGGCGGTAGTCGGCGTCTGGCTGATGCGCCGCACCGGCGAAGATCGCGCCACGGCATTCTTCTCCAGCATGCCCGGCGGTTCCGGAGAGATGGTCAACCTCGGTGCGCGCAATGGCGCGATGCTCAGCCATGTCGCGGCGGGGCAGAGTCTGCGGGTACTGGTGGTGGTGCTGTGTGTGCCGGC
>NZ_QAIU01000380.1:44150-44999 GCF_003061205.1 Pseudomonas sp. HMWF006 | reverse complement strand
GAGTTGTGCGTCAGCGTAGCTTGCAGGCTGACGGCCATTTGCGGCGCGCTGCTGCCGAGGGCGACGATGGTCAGACCGATGATCAGCGGCCGTACGTGCAGACGGGCCGCCAGCCGCACCGCTGCGCGCACCATCAGTTCGGCGCCGAAGATCAACAGGCCGAGGCCGGCGAGCAATTCGATCACGCTGATCAGCGGTAAATCGGTCAGTCCGAAAATGGTCGGTGCTCCATCAGTCGTCGAGGGCCTGGATGCGCACCCGGGCGGTGCCACTGCCGAGCATACCGAGTCGTTCGGCCGCTTCGCGTGAAACATCGATCAGGCGACCATGGGTATGCGGCCCGCGATCATTGATGCGGACCACGCAGGACTTGGCGTTTTTCAGGTTGGTGACCATCACCCGGGTGCCGAAAGGCAACTGGCGGTGGGCGGCGGTCAGGGAATGCTGGTTGAACGCTTCGCCGCTGGCGGTGCGTTTACCGTGGTGTTTGGCGCCGTAATAAGAGGCAACGCCGGTCTGGTCGTAACCGTGCGGGTCGATGATGTCGTTGCTGGCGCAACCGGCCAGTAGAGAGAGCAGGGCGCAGCTGATGAACAAACGCTTCATTCAAAGGTTTCCCGAATCAAATGTGGGAGTGACCTGTGGCGAGGGGATTTATCCCCGTTGGACTGCGCAGCAGTCCCAAAATCTGAAAACTCGGTTTATCTGGTGTAAATCAAGCTCAGCCATTGGGGCCGCTTCGCGGCCCAACGGGGATAAATCCCCACGCCACAGGTCACTCCTACAGGGGATGGAGCCAGGCTGTTTGTCTGGCTCCATTTTCATCAGCCTTCGAGCTTGCTTTTCAGC
>NZ_QAIU01000380.1:35399-44140 GCF_003061205.1 Pseudomonas sp. HMWF006 | reverse complement strand
GCCTTTGGAGGCTTTCATGGCCTGACCGACGAAGAAACCGAACATCTTGCCGCGCTTGGCTTCGTCTGCAGCACGGTATTGCTCGACCTGCTCGGCGTTGGCCGCGAGCATTTCGTCCAGCACCGCCGAGATCGCGCCGCTGTCGGTCACTTGCTTCAGGCCGCGCTTTTCGATGATCTCGTCCGCAGTGCCTTCGCCATTGGCCATCGCTTCGAACACCACTTTGGCGATCTTGCCGGAGATGGTGTTGTCCTTGATGCGCTGCAGCATGCCGCCCAACAGCTCGGCGGAGACTGGCGAATCTTCGATGTCCAGGCCTTGCTTGTTGAGCAGGCTGCCCAACTCGACCATCACCCAGTTCGCTGCCAGTTTGGCGTCACCGCCGATGGCCGCGACTTTCTCGAAGTAATCCGCTTGCTCACGGCTGGTGGCCAGCACGTTGGCGTCGTAGGCCGACAGACCGAACTGGCTCTGGAAGCGCTCGCGTTTTTGCGGTGGCAGTTCTGGCAGGGTGGCGCGCACCTCGCCCAGGAACGACTCTTCGATGACCACCGGCAGCAGGTCCGGATCGGGGAAGTAACGGTAGTCGTTGGCTTCCTCTTTCGAACGCATTGGACGGGTCTCGTCCTTGTTCGGATCGTACAGACGGGTCTGCTGGATCACTTTGCCGCCGTCTTCGATCAGCTCGATCTGACGCTGGATCTCGGAGTTGATCGCCTTCTCGATGAAGCGGAACGAGTTGACGTTCTTGATCTCGCAGCGGGTGCCGAACTCGACCTGGCCTTTCGGACGTACCGAGACGTTGCAGTCGCAACGCAGCGAGCCTTCGGCCATGTTGCCGTCGCAGATGCCCAGGTAACGCACCAGCGCGTGGATCGCCTTGACGTAAGCCACGGCTTCCTTGGCGCTGCGCATGTCCGGCTCGGACACGATTTCCAGCAGCGGCGTGCCGGCACGGTTCAGGTCGATGCCGGTGGCACCGTTGAATTCTTCGTGCAGGCTCTTGCCGGCGTCTTCTTCCAGGTGCGCACGGGTGATGCCGACACGTTTGACCGTGCCGTCTTCCAGGGCGATGTCCAGGTGGCCCTTGCCGACGATCGGCAATTCCATCTGGCTGATCTGGTAGCCCTTCGGCAGGTCCGGGTAGAAGTAGTTCTTGCGGGCGAACACGTTGTGCTGACCGATCTCGGCGTCAATCGCCAGACCGAACATCACCGCCATGCGCACCGCTTCCTGGTTCAGCACCGGCAACACGCCGGGCATGCCCAGGTCGATCAGGCTGGCCTGGGTGTTCGGCTCGGAGCCGAACTGGGTGGAACTACCGGAAAAGATTTTCGACCGGGTGGTGAGCTGAGTGTGAATCTCCAGCCCGATCACGACTTCCCATTGCATGTGTGTCTCCTAGCCTTTTGCTGGGGATTTTGAAACGTTGCGAGCGAAGGTAAGGCAAGGCGAAAACTGGCGAGTAAGCGGAGTTGACGTTAGTCAATGAGCATTACGAGCCAGTTTTCAACGCAGCATTACCGAGCGCAGCAGTTTCAAAACCCCTGCGGGGTGCGGGTGTGCCAGTCAGTGTGTAACTGATACTGGTGGGCAACGTTCAACAGGCGACCTTCCTGGAAGTACGGCGCGAGCAACTGCACGCCAACCGGCAGACCGTCGACAAAACCGGCCGGCATCGACAGGCCCGGCAGGCCCGCGAGGTTGGCGGTGATGGTGTAGACGTCTTCCAGATAGGCAGCGACCGGGTCGCTGTTCTTGGCGCCGAGCTTCCAGGCCGGGTTCGGCGTGGTCGGGCCGAGGATGATGTCGACTTCATTAAAGGCCGCCATGAAGTCGTTCTTCACCAGACGACGAATCTTCTGCGCTTTCAGGTAGTAGGCATCGTAGTAACCGGCGGACAGCGCGTAGGCACCGACCATGATCCGGCGCTGCACTTCAGGGCCGAAGCCTTCGCCACGGGAGCGCTTGTACAGGTCGATCAGGTTTTCCGGGTTCTCGCAGCGATGGCCGAAACGCACGCCGTCGAAACGCGACAGGTTCGAGGAGGCTTCTGCCGGCGCAATCACGTAGTACGCAGGAATCGCGTGCTGCATGTTCGGCAGGCTGATTTCCTTGATCACCGCACCGAGCTTCTGCAGCTCTTTGATGCTGTTCTGGATCAGCTCGGCAATGCGCGGGTCGAGACCGGCGCTGAAGTATTCCTTCGGCACGCCGATGCGCAGGCCTTGCAGCGAATCGCCGAGGCTGGCGGAGTAATCCGGAACCGGCTCATCAATGCTGGTGGAGTCGTTCTGGTCGAACCCGGCCATACCTTGCAACAAAATCGCGCAGTCTTCGGCGGTGCGTGCCAACGGGCCGCCCTGATCGAGGCTGGAGGCATAAGCGATCATGCCCCAGCGCGACACGCGACCGTAGGTCGGCTTCAGGCCGGTGAGGTTGGTGAACGCCGCCGGCTGACGGATCGAGCCGCCGGTGTCGGTGGCCGTGGCCGCAGGCAACAGACGAGCGGCAACCGCCGCCGCCGAACCACCGGACGAGCCGCCCGGTACGTGTTCCAGGTTCCACGGGTTTTTCACCGCGCCGTACCAGCTCGACTCGTTGGCCGAACCCATGGCGAATTCGTCCATGTTGGTCTTGCCCAGAGTCACGGCACCGGCAGCGGCCAGTTTCGCGACCACGGTGGCGTCGTACGGGGCCTTGAAGTTATCGAGCATCTTCGAGCCGCAGCTGGTGCGAATGCCCTGGGTGCAGAACAGGTCTTTGTGAGCGATCGGCGCGCCGAGCAGGGCGCCGCTCTCACCGTTGGCCCGGCGTGCGTCGGCGGCTTTCGCCTGCTCGAGCGCCAGCTCTTCGGTGAGGCTGATGAAACTGTTGAGCTGTGGATCGAGCTGGGTGATACGCGCCAGCAGGACTTTGGTCAGCTCTTCGGAGGAAAACTTTTTATCGGCGAGACCGCGGGCGATCTCGGCCAGAGTCATTTGATGCATTGCAGGCTCTTTCCCTTTAGTCGATGACTTTCGGAACCAGATACAGGCCGTTTTCGACCGCTGGTGCGATGGACTGGTAGGCCTCGCGGTGATTGGTCTCGGTCACAACGTCGGCGCGCAGGCGCTGACTGGCTTCCAGCGGGTGGGCCAAAGGCTCGATACCGTCGGTATTGACGGCCTGCATTTCGTCGACCAGCCCGAGAATGCTGTTGAGGGCGGAAGTAATGTGCGGAAGATCGGCATCATTGAGGCCAAGGCAGGCCAGATGAGCGATTTTTTCCACGTCGGAGCGTTCTAGCGCCATCGGGATTCTCCAGTGGAAAACAGAACGGACGGCGTCCGTGTGTTAGATTGTCGGAACACTACCGCACTTCTACGGTCATAAGGCCGCGATTGTGGGGCTTGGTGCACAGAAAAGCGGCCAATTTAACATATTGGCGCCTTGCCCAAAATCCCTGTCGTTGTTAGAGTTTGCCGCACTTTTTTACCCACGCGTTGCCTAGGGTCCCTTTCCCATGTTCAAGAAACTGCGTGGCATGTTTTCCAGCGATCTTTCCATTGACCTGGGCACTGCCAACACCCTTATTTACGTGCGCGAGCGCGGTATCGTCCTGAATGAGCCATCGGTTGTGGCCATTCGGACACACGGTAACCAGAAAAGTGTCGTTGCTGTCGGCACCGAAGCCAAGCGCATGCTCGGCCGTACGCCGGGCAACATTGCTGCCATTCGTCCGATGAAAGACGGCGTAATCGCCGACTTCAGCGTCTGCGAAAAGATGCTGCAATACTTTATCAACAAGGTTCACGAAAACAGTTTTCTGCAGCCTAGCCCTCGTGTGCTGATCTGCGTTCCATGCAAATCCACCCAGGTGGAGCGTCGTGCCATCCGTGAATCGGCCCTTGGTGCCGGTGCCCGTGAAGTATTCCTGATCGAAGAGCCAATGGCTGCTGCGATCGGTGCCGGTCTGCCGGTTGAAGAAGCACGCGGTTCGATGGTTGTCGATATCGGTGGTGGTACCACTGAAATCGCGCTGATCTCCCTGAACGGTGTGGTCTATGCCGAATCCGTCCGCGTGGGCGGCGACCGCTTCGACGAAGCGATCATCACCTACGTGCGCCGCAACTACGGCAGCCTGATCGGTGAATCGACGGCCGAGCGCATCAAGCAGGAAATCGGTACGGCCTACCCGGGCGGCGAAGTTCGCGAAGTCGACGTTCGCGGTCGCAACCTGGCCGAAGGCGTTCCACGCGCATTCACCCTGAACTCCAACGAAGTGCTGGAAGCTCTGCAAGAGTCCCTGGCCACTATCGTTCAGGCTGTGAAAAGCGCCCTGGAGCAATCGCCGCCGGAGCTGGCTTCGGACATCGCCGAGCGTGGCCTGGTGCTGACCGGTGGTGGCGCGCTGCTGCGTGACCTCGACAAGTTGCTGGCCCAGGAAACCGGTCTGCCGGTGATCGTTGCCGAAGACCCGCTGACCTGCGTTGCTCGCGGCGGTGGCCGTGCATTGGAAATGATGGATAAACACACCATGGACCTGCTCTCGAGCGAATAAGTCGCCGAGTGCAATACGTGGGTGAGCGCGCAGGCAGCACTTTGCAGTGCTGCCTGTTGGCGTTTATCTTCTGTCAGTCTTCATCCAGGCCGGTTTGATGCCGTATGAATAAACAGAACATTTGCCTGGGAGGAGCGGCTTATTAAACCGCTTTTCGCCAAGGGCCCTTCGTTGGGTGTGCGCCTGTTGGTGCTGGCCGTGCTGTCGGTCGCGCTGATGGTGGTCGATGCCCGTTTCGATCTGCTCAAGCCTGCGCGCAAACAAGCGTCGCTGGTGCTGATGGATGCCTACTGGATCACTGACCTGCCCGGTCGCCTGTGGGAAGGTGTTGCCAGCCAGTTCGGCAGCCGCACTGAGCTTGTTGCCGAAAACGAAAAACTCAAGACCGAGAACCTGCTGTTGCAGGGCCGCATGCAAAAGCTTGCCGCCCTCACCGAGCAGAACGTGCGGCTGCGCGAGTTGCTCAATTCCTCCGCACTGGTCAACGAAAAGGTCGAAGTGGCCGAGTTGATCGGCATGGACCCCAACCCCTTCACTCATCGCATCATCATCAATAAAGGTGAGCGCGACGGCGTGGTGCTCGGTCAGCCGGTGCTCGATGCCCGCGGCTTGATGGGGCAGGTGGTCGAGTTGATGCCTTACACCTCCCGTGTCCTGCTGCTCACTGACAGTACCCACAGCATTCCCGTGCAGGTGAACCGCAACGGTCTGCGGGCGATTGCCAGCGGTACCGGTAACCCTGAACGACTGGAATTGCGTCACGTCGCCGATACGGCAGACATCAAGGAAGGCGATCTGCTGGTCAGCTCCGGCCTTGGCCAGCGCTTCCCGGCGGGCTATCCGGTCGCCACCGTGAAAGAAGTGATTCACGATTCCGGCCAGCCGTTTGCCATTGTCCGCGCCGTACCGACGGCCGCACTGAACCGCAGCCGCTACATGTTGCTGGTGTTCAGCGACAACCGCACCGCCGAAGAGCGTGCCAACGACGCAGCGCAGGCGCAGGAAAATCTTGATGCACAGGGCGGTGGCCCGGTGATCCCAACGACAGTGCCGAAAGCCGTTACTCCGCCGGCTGCCGCAACAACGCCTGCGACATCGCCGGCTGCACCGGCTGCACCGGCCGCCAGCGCTGCGCCGGCCAAACCCGCAGCAAGCAAGCCGCCAGTGCCTGCAAAACCACCGGCCGCCACACCGGCCGCCGGTAAACCACCGGCGAATCAGCCTGCTGCTCGACCGGCGGCCAAACCGCCTGTCACCGCGCCGGCAACCACCGGGAGGCAAGAATAATGGTCGGGGCTACCGCATCGCGTAACGGCTGGATCGTCTGGCTGACGTTTGTCGTCGGCATATTGCTCAGCGTGTCGCCATTGCCGATCTTCATGGAGATCCTGCGCCCGCTATGGCTGGCCTTGCTTCTGACGTTCTGGGCCTTGTACCTGCCGCATACGGTGGGCATGGTCACGGCGTTCTGCCTGGGACTGGCCGAAGACGTGCTGCAGGGCGACCTGCTCGGTCAGAACGCCTTGATCCTTTCCCTGATCACCTTTCTGGTGCTGTCATTGCAGCAACGCCTGCGGATGTTCCCGATGTGGCAGCAGTGCCTGGTGATCCTGGTGATTTTCGGCCTCGCGCAACTGGTCCAGCTGTGGCTCAGTGCCTTGACCGGCAACCGTCAGCCGACCCTTGCGCTGGTCCTTCCGGCACTGGTCAGTGCCTTGCTCTGGCCGTGGGTCAGCTTTGCTCTGCGTGGATTGCGCCGCCGCTACAAAATCAATTGATCCGGTGAAGCAGGGCACTGAACAGGGAGATGTTTTGATGAAGCCGCTTTACCTCGCCTCCGGATCGCCGCGTCGCCGTGAATTGCTCACGCAGATCGGCGTTCCATTCTCCGCCATCAGCGCGGACATCGACGAAACCCCGCTACCCGAAGAATCGCCTTCGGCTTATGTCGAGCGCCTGGCGCGCGGCAAGGCCGAGGCCGGGCAGTGCACGGTCGTTTCCGACGCAGCGTTCTGCGTCCTGGGCGCCGACACCGCAGTGGTGCTCGACGGCAAAATTCTTGGCAAACCGGTGGACGAAGCCGATGCATGCGCCATGCTGATGATGTTGTCTGGCAAGGAGCATGAAGTGCTGACTGCGATCGCCGTGCGCGAAGGCGAGCGCTGCGAGTCGCGGGTGGTGCGCAGTCTGGTGCGGTTTCGGCCGATCGGTCGCGACGAAGCCGCCGCCTATTGGGCCAGCGGCGAACCCCGGGACAAGGCCGGTGGCTATGGCATTCAGGGGCTTGGCGCGGTGTTTGTCGCCGGCCTCAACGGTAGCTATTCGGCGGTGGTCGGCCTGCCCGTTTGCGAAACCGCAGAACTGTTGGACCATTTCGGCATACCCTGTTGGCAAAACCTGAATGCGCAATAAGCGTCGTACACAAAAGATGCAGCCATTATCGTGAACATGCCTGAACGAGATCCTGCCATGAGTGAAGAGATTCTGATCAACATCACGCCGATGGAGTCGCGCGTGGCGGTGGTCGAAAACGGTGTGCTGCAAGAAGTGCATGTCGAGCGCACGCAAAAACGCGGGATCGTCGGCAACATCTATAAAGGCAAGATTGTCCGCGTACTCCCGGGCATGCAGGCAGCGTTCGTCGACATTGGACTGGACCGTGCCGCGTTCATTCACGCGGCGGAAATCTCCCTGCGTGAAGGGCCTGCGGTGGAGAGCATCAGTTCGCTGGTGCACGAAGGCCAGAGTCTGGTGGTGCAAGTCACCAAGGACCCGATCGGTTCCAAGGGCGCGCGCCTGACCACACAGTTGTCGATTCCTTCGCGCTATCTGGTCTACATGCCGCGCACCGCCCACGTTGGCATTTCCCTGAAAATCGAAGACGAAGCCGAGCGCGAGCGCCTCAAGCAGGTGGTCAGCGATTGTGTGGCCAAGGAAGGGATCAAGGAGGCGGGCGGGTTTATTCTGCGCACGGCCGCCGAAGGTGCCGGTGCCGACGAGATCCTCATGGACATCCGTTACCTGCGCCGTCTGTGGGATCAGATCAACGAGCAGATCAAAACCATCGCTGCACCGAGCGTGATCTACGAAGACCTTGGCCTGGCATTGCGCACCCTGCGTGATCTGGTCAATCCGAAGATCGAGAAGATCCGCATTGATTCGCGGGAAACCTTCCAGAAAACCACGCAGTTCGTCGCCGAACTGATGCCGGAAATCGCCGATCGTCTGGAACACTACCCGGGCGAGCGACCGATTTTCGATCTGTATGGCGTCGAAGACGAAATCCAGAAGGCCCTCGAGCGCAAGGTGCCGTTGAAGTCCGGTGGTTATCTGGTGGTCGATCCGGCGGAAGCCATGACCACCATTGATGTGAACACCGGGGCGTTCGTCGGCCATCGCAATCTGGAAGAAACCATCTTCAAGACCAATCTCGAAGCGGCCACGGCGATTGCACGGCAGATGCGCCTGCGCAATCTCGGCGGGATCATCATCATCGACTTCATCGACATGGAAGACGAAGAGCATCAGCGCCAGGTGCTGCGCACCCTGGAAAAACAGCTGGAGCGCGATCACGCCAAGACCAACATCATCGGCATCACCGAGCTGGGCCTGGTGCAGATGACTCGCAAGCGTACCCGTGAAAGTCTTGAGCAGGTATTGTGCGAACCGTGCAGCAGTTGTCAGGGGCGCGGCAAACTGAAGACGGCGGAAACCATCTGTTATGAGATCTTCCGCGAGATTCTTCGCGAGGCCCGCGCCTATCAGGCCGAGGGTTATCGAGTGCTGGCGAACCAGAAAGTGGTCGATCGCCTGCTCGACGAAGAATCCGGTAACGTCGCCGAGCTTGAAGGGTTCATCGGGCGCACCATACGCTTTCAGGTGGAAACCATGTATTCCCAGGAACAATACGACGTGGTGCTGCTCTGATCACCTGCGTCACATTCAATCCACCGCGGCTGGCCTCAGCTTTTCGCAGTATTTTCGCCATGGGAGCCAACTGACATGGAGCGTCTGACACGCATTCTGGCCGTGCTCACCCGTTGGGGATTGGGCCTGTGCGCGTTGGTTCTGGTGTTGATGGCGTTGTACGTCAGTCTTGGCCGTGAGCTGACCCCGCTGGTGGCCGAGTATCGCGCCGACATCGAAGACAAGGCCAGTGCGGCTTTGGGCATGCCGCTGCAGATCGGTGAGCTGGAAG
>NZ_QAIU01000380.1:32338-35389 GCF_003061205.1 Pseudomonas sp. HMWF006 | reverse complement strand
CTCTGCGCCTGGATCGGGTGCGTGCCGTACCGGATCTGTGGGCCAGCCTGTTGGCCCGCGAAGTGCGCATCGCTCATCTGGAACTCAACGGTCTGAAGATCAGCCTCAAGGAAGCGGCGGACGGCAGTTGGGCGCTGGAAGGTCTGCCGGTGCAGAACGATCAGCCGCTCGATCCGCAGCAACTGTTCAACCGCTCGCAAATGATCCAGCAACTGTCGGTGCTCGACAGTCAGGTGACCTTGCAGCCGCAGGATCACGCGCCAATGACGCTGACCTATGTCGGCCTCAACCTGAAAACCGGCGCCAGTCGGCAACGCCTCGATGCGCGTTTGACCCTGCCGGATGGCCAGCCCGTTGCGCTGAGCCTGCGTACGCGGATTCGCCCTGATCAATGGCAGGACAGTGTGGTGGACGGCTATGCCAGCCTGCCGCAAAGCGACTGGGCGAAGTGGTTGCCCGAGCGCTTGACCCGGCAATGGCATTTCGCCGAGCTCAAGGCCGGTGGCGAGCTCTGGTTCAACTGGGCCGAGGGCGCCCTGCAAAGTGCCTCGCTGCGCTTGAACGCGCCACAACTGACCGGTGCCTATGCCGAGCGCAAACCGATTCAGATACACAATCTGGCGCTCAACGCTTACTACCGTAACAGCGCCGAAGGTGCGACGGTCACCCTCGATTCACTGGCGATGAGTATTGGCGAAACCCGCTGGGAATCGCGCGTGCAGCTGCAGCAGACCCGTGCGAGTGACAAGGTTGAAGAGCTTTGGCATCTGCAGGCCGATCGCCTCGACCTGACCCCGATCACCCCGTTGCTCAACGCCCTGGGGCCATTGCCGCAAGGTTTCGCCACCGTGGTCGATCACCTCAACGTCACCGGCGGCCTGCGTAATGTGTTGCTGGATTTCCGACCCAACGCCACCGATGGCAGCAAGTTCAGCTTCGCTGCCAATCTCGATAGCGTCGGTTTCGATGCCTATCACGGTGCGCCGGCCGCCCGTAATGTCAGTGGCAGTCTCAGCGGTAACCTCGACGGTGGCGAGTTGCGCATGGACAGCAAGGATTTCGTCCTGCACCTTGATCCGATCTTCGCCAAGCCCTGGCAGTATCTGCAGGCCAATGCGCGGCTGACCTGGAAACTCGATAAAGACGGCTTCACCCTGATCGCACCGTACCTGAAGGTGCTCGGCGAAGAGGGCAAGATTGCCGGCGACTTCCTGATTCGCCTGCACTTCGACCATAGCCAGGAAGACTACATGGACCTGCGGGTCGGGCTGGTCGAGGGCGATGGTCGC
Source organism: Pseudomonas sp. HMWF006 (assembly GCF_003061205.1). Lineage (NCBI taxonomy): Bacteria > Pseudomonadati > Pseudomonadota > Gammaproteobacteria > Pseudomonadales > Pseudomonadaceae > Pseudomonas > Pseudomonas sp. HMWF006. The sequence goes on along the minus strand of NZ_QAIU01000380.1, from coordinate 34,100 downwards.
TACACTGCCAAGTATCTGCCCAAGGTCTTGAGCCCGGCGCTGGATGAATGGCTGCGCACCGCCATTCTCAAAGGCGCAGTGGATCAGGGCTTCTTCCAGTATCAAGGCTCGCTGAACAAGGACGCGCGCGATGCGGATCGCAGTATCAGCCTGTTCTTCAAGGTGCATGACGCCGAACTGGCCTTCCAGCCGGGCTGGCCTCACGTGAACAACGTCAGTGGCGACGTGTTCATCGAAGACAGTGGTGTGCGCATCTGGGCCGACAAGGGCCAGTTGCTCGATACCCAGGTCAGTGATGTGTTCGTCAATATTCCCCATGTGCCTGCCGGCCAACATACCCATCTGTTTCTCGACGGGGCTTTTGCCGGTGGCCTGGGCGATGGCTTGAAAATTCTTCAAGAGGCGCCGATCGGTACGGGCGAAACCTTCGCCGGCTGGGAAGGCGCCGGCGATCTGCAGGGCAAGCTCAAGCTGGACGTGCCGCTGGACAAGGGCGGCGATCAGCCGAAGATTCTGGTCGACTTCAAGACCGCCAATGCACGGTTGCAGCTGGCAGAGCCGAAGCTGGAACTGACGCAGCTCAAAGGTGACTTCCGTTTCGACAGCGGCAAAGGCCTCAGCGGGCAGAACATCGCGGCGCGCGCGTTCGACAAGCCTGTCACGGCGCAGATTTTTGCCGACGGCAGCGCCAAAAAACTCAAGACCCGGGTGGCCGCGTCGGGGCAGGTCGAAGTCAAGAAACTCACCGACTGGCTGGGCGTGACGCAACCGCTGCCGGTGTCCGGGACGATCCCGTACCAGTTGCAATTGAATCTGGACGGTGCCGACAGTCAGTTGTTGGTCAGCTCCAGCATGAAGGGCGTGGCGGTGGATCTGCCGGCACCGTTCGGCATGGCGGCGGATGTCGGACGCAGCACGGTGTTCCGTATGACCCTGCAAGGGCAGGAGCGACGTTATTGGGTCAACTACGATCAACTGGCCAATTTTACCTTCGCGGCACCACCAGGCAGTTTTGCCGACGGACGTGGCGAACTGTTCCTCGGTGCCGGCGAAGCCGTGCTGCCGGGCGCCAAAGGCTTGCGCATTCGCGGTGTGCTGTCGGAGCTGGACGTGGCGCCGTGGCAGGATCTGGTCAACAAATACGCCGGTCAGGACCCGGGTGGCAGTGCCAAGCAACTGTTGAACAGTGCCGATTTCAAGATCGGCAAGCTCACGGCGTTCGGCACCACACTTGACCAGGCCTCGGTCCAGGTGAACCGCAAGCCGAGTACGTGGAACCTGGCACTGGACAGCCAGCAGGCCAAAGGCTGGGCGAGCTTGCCGGATGCCAAGAGCACGCCGATTACGGTGAATCTGCAATACGTCCGCTTGCCGGCACCAGACCCGTCGGTCCAGGCCGATGAGAACTCGCCCGATCCATTGGTCTCGGTCGACCCGACGAAAATCCCCGCGCTGGATATCACCATCAATCAATTGTTTCTCGGCCAGGATCTGGTTGGCGGATGGTCGCTCAAGGTGCGACCGACCGCCAAAGGCATCGCCCTGAACAGCCTCGATATGGGCCTCAAAGGCATCCTGTTGCAGGGGAACGGTGGCTGGGAAGGTGCGCCGGGGGCGACCAACAGTTGGTTCAAGGGGCGGATCGCTGGCAAGAACCTGGCCGATGTCCTCAAAGGCTGGGGCTTTGCCCCGAGTGTGACCAGCGAGGAATTCCGGATGGACGTCGACGGCCGCTGGCCGGGCTCGCCGGCGTGGCTGGCGA
>NZ_QAIU01000380.1:31518-32328 GCF_003061205.1 Pseudomonas sp. HMWF006 | reverse complement strand
TTTCTCGGGCACCCTCGATGCATCGTTGAGCAAGGGCCAGTTTGTCGAAGTGGAGGGCGGGGCCCAGGCATTGCGGGTGTTTGGCCTGCTTAACTTCAACTCCATCGGCCGCCGCTTGCGTCTGGACTTCTCCGACCTGTTCGGCAAAGGCCTGAGCTATGACCGGGTCAAAGGCCTGTTGGTGGCGAGCAACGGCGTTTACGTGACCCGCGAGCCGATCCGCCTGACCGGGCCGTCGAGCAACATCGAACTGGACGGGACGCTGGATCTGGTCGGCGAACAGGTCGATGCCAAGTTGCTGGTGACCTTGCCGGTGACCAACAACCTGCCGATTGCCGCGCTGATCGTGGGCGCACCGGCTGTTGGTGGTGCCTTATTCCTGATCGACAAACTGATCGGCGACCGTGTGGCGCGCTTTGCCAGTGTGAAATACACCGTCAAGGGCCCGTGGAAAGAGCCGAAAATCACATTCGACAAGCCTTTTTGAACCGCCGCTAGTAGCATGGCCGAAGCCCCCTGCGCCAGCTTCTGCAGGGTTTGTGTTGATTTGCGGATAAGGAACGGCCATGTCTTTAGCGGTTATTCAAATGGTCAGCCAGAGCGATGTGCTGGCCAATCTGGCCCAGGCCCGACGCCTGCTCGAACAGGCTGCGGCCGGCGGTGCGAAGCTGGCGGTGTTGCCGGAAAACTTCGCTGCCATGGGCCGTCGCGACATCGCTGACATCGGCCGCGCCGAAGCACTGGGCGAAGGCCCGATCCTGCCGTGGTTGAAACAGACCGCCCGCGACCTCAAGTTATGGATAGTGGCTG
>NZ_QAIU01000380.1:30296-31491 GCF_003061205.1 Pseudomonas sp. HMWF006 | reverse complement strand
GTTCGCTGCTGATCAACGATCAGGGCGACACCGTGGCCCGCTATGACAAGTTGCATTTGTTCGATGTCGATGTGGCGGATAATCGGGGCCGTTACCGCGAATCCGATGACTATGCTTATGGCAGCGGCGTGGTGGTCGCGGACACCCCGGTCGGCCGAGTCGGCCTGACGGTGTGCTACGACCTGCGCTTTCCTGAGCTGTACAGCGAGTTGCGTGCTGCCGGTGCCGAATTGATTACGGCGCCGTCGGCCTTCACTGCGGTGACCGGCGCGGCGCATTGGGACGTGCTGATTCGCGCACGGGCCATCGAGACTCAGTGCTACATATTGGCGGCAGCACAGGGCGGGACCCATCCGGGACCGCGAGAAACTTTCGGGCATGCGGCGATCATCGACCCATGGGGTCGTGTGCTGGCGCATCAGGATCAAGGCGAAGCGGTGTTGTTGGCCGAACGCGATATCGACGAACAAGCGTCCATCCGGGCGCGCATGCCGGTGGCGAGCCACCGGCGGTTTTTCTCGCAGGGCGCACAGCGACCTGCTTCAGAACACGAATTTAAGGCGTAAACCTATGAGCGAGTTGTTGTCCTCAGTCAGTGATCACTTGTTGGCCCCGGGCGGTGTGACCCTCGAGAGCCTGCAAGGCGTGCTCGGCGATCTGGCCGGTCCGGGCATCGATGCGGCCGACCTGTATTTCCAGGGGCAGATCTCCGAGTCCTGGGCGCTGGAAGACGGCATCGTCAAGGAAGGCAGCTTCAACCTCGACCAGGGTGTCGGTGTGCGTGCGCAATCCGGCGAAAAGACCGGTTTTGCCTACAGCAACGCAATTACCCTCGAAGCCCTCGGTGCTGCGGCCCGTGCCGCGCGTTCGATTTCCCGTGCCGGGCAGAACGGCAAAGTGCAGGCGTTTACCACGCAGGACGTTGCCCAGTTGTACGCGCCGGATAACCCGCTGGAAGTGCTGAGCCGTGCGGAGAAGGTCGAACTGCTCAAGCGCATCGACGTCGCCACCCGCGCCCTCGATCCACGGATTCAGCAGGTCAGTGTGAGCATGGCCGGGGTCTGGGAACGGATTCTGGTGGCGTCCACCGATGGCGGTCTGGCGGCCGATGTGCGGCCGCTGGTGCGTTTCAATGTCAGTGTGATCGTTGAACAGAATGGCCGTCGCGAGCGCGGCGGGCACGGCGGTGGCGGGC
>NZ_QAIU01000380.1:28120-30286 GCF_003061205.1 Pseudomonas sp. HMWF006 | reverse complement strand
GGCTATGCCCGTGAGGCGTTGCGTCAAGCCCTGGTGAACCTGGAAGCGATTCCGGCACCGGCCGGCACTTTGCCGGTGGTATTAGGTTCGGGCTGGTCCGGTGTGCTGCTGCACGAAGCAGTCGGTCACGGTCTGGAAGGCGACTTCAACCGCAAGGGCAGCTCTGCCTACAGCGGGCGCATGGGCGAAATGGTTGCTTCCAAACTCTGCACCATCGTTGATGACGGCACGTTGGCCGGTCGTCGCGGTTCGCTGAGCGTCGACGACGAAGGTACGCCGACCGAGTGCACCACGCTGATCGAAAACGGCGTGCTCAAGGGCTACATGCAGGACAAGCTCAACGCGCGGCTGATGGGGGTGGCCCGTACTGGCAACGGTCGTCGCGAATCCTATGCGCATCTGCCGATGCCACGGATGACCAACACCTACATGCTTGGCGGGGAAAGTGATCCGGCGGAAATCATCGCTTCGGTGAAGAGAGGCATCTACTGCGCCAACCTTGGCGGCGGTCAAGTCGATATCACCAGCGGCAAGTTCGTGTTCTCTACCAGCGAGGCGTACCTGATCGAAGACGGCAAGATCACCGCGCCGGTCAAAGGCGCGACGTTGATCGGCAACGGCCCCGAGGCGATGAGCCGGGTGTCGATGGTCGGTAACGATCTGGCGCTGGACAGCGGTGTGGGGACGTGTGGCAAGGACGGACAGTCGGTGCCGGTGGGTGTCGGTCAGCCGACGCTGAAGATCGATGCGATTACCGTGGGTGGCACGGGCGCATAAGACGAGGCGGAGCTTCGGGTGGCGCGCAGGGCGGCCACCCGATGACGAATATCAACGCAGGCCGCGTTGCGTATCGTCCAGCTCGCGGATGTACTTGAAGATTTTACGGCTGGAAGCCGGCGGTTTGTTTTGCGCAACCTCGTGCTGGGCCTGACGGATCAGGGAGCGCAATTGCTGGCGATCGGCGTCAGGGTACTCGACGACGAATTTCTCCAGCACGGCATCGTCACCGGCGATCAGGCGGTCACGCCAGCGTTCGAGATTGTGGAAACGCTCGTTGTACTGACGGGTAGAGGCATCGAGTTGATCGAGCAGGGTCAGAATGGCGTCAGTGTCCTGATCGCGCATCAGTTTGCCGATGAACTGCAGGTGCCGTTTACGCGCGATATTCGCGGTGTGCTTGGGCGCATCGGCCAGTGCTCGACGCAAGGCGTCGGTCAACGGCAGTTTTGCCTGCAAGTCGGGCTTGAGTGTTGTAAGGCGCTCGCCCAGGTCAACTAGAGCATGCAGCTCGCGTTTGACCTGAGATTTGCTTTTTTCTCCCGTATCGAGGGAGTCGTCGTAAGAATCAACCATGGTGGCAGTCCGCAAAGAAACGCCGCCATGATAACCAGTCGGGGGCCGCTTGTCCGGCCCGGTCGCTCGATGACCCCAGCCGAAAGCAGAATTTGAGTGGAGATGAGCATGAGTGCAGTTGAAAGCGTCGGCCCGCAGGCTTTGCCGGCACTGCAGGAACAGGTCGAGCAGATCATCGCCGAGGCCAAGCGTCAGGGCGCCAGCGCCTGTGAAGTCGCTGTGTCGCTGGAGCAAGGCTTGTCGACGTCGGTGCGTCAGCGTGAAGTCGAAACGGTCGAATTCAACCGCGATCAGGGCTTTGGCATCACCCTGTACGTCGGCCAGCGCAAAGGCTCGGCCAGTACGTCGGCGACCGGACCGGACGCGATTCGCGAAACCGTCGCCGCCGCATTGGCGATTGCCAGACACACCTCGGAAGACGAAGCCTCGGGCCTGGCCGATGCGGCACTGATGGCCAAGGATCTGCAGGATTTCGACCTGTTCCACGAATGGGACATCACCCCGGAGCAGGCGATCGAGAAGGCCCTGCTCTGTGAAGCCGCGGCGTTCGATGCCGATGCACGGATCAAGAACGCTGACGGCACCACCCTCAGCACCCATCAGGGCTGCCGGGTTTACGGCAACAGCCACGGTTTCATCGGTGGCTACGCCTCGACGCGGCATAGCCTGAGTTGCGTCATGATCGCCGAGGCCGATGGCCAGATGCAGCGCGATTATTGGTACGACGTGAACCGTCAGGGCAGTTTGCTGGCGGATCCGGTGAGTATCGGCCAGCGCGCCGCGCAACGGGCGGCGAGCCGCCTGGGCGCGCGT
>NZ_QAIU01000380.1:0-28084 GCF_003061205.1 Pseudomonas sp. HMWF006 | reverse complement strand
TGCTGTTTTCTGCAGAACTGGCGGGTGGTTTGTTCGGCAGTTTCCTGTCGGCGGTGTCCGGCGGCAGTCTGTACCGCAAATCGTCGTTCCTTGAAGGCACGCTGGGGCAGAAGCTGTTCCCGGAATGGCTGACCATCGACGAGCGTCCGCACTTGATGCGTGCGATGGGCAGCGCCTCGTACGACGGTGATGGTCTGGCAACGTATGCCAAACCGTTCGTCGAAAAGGGTGAGTTGGTCTCGTACATCCTTGGCACGTACTCCGGGCGCAAGCTGGGCATGCCGAGCACCGCCAACGCCGGCGGTGTGCACAACCTGTTCGTCACCCATGGTGAAGAAGACCAGGCGGCGCTGCTGCGGCGCATGGGCCGTGGGCTGTTGGTCACCGAATTGATGGGCCACGGCTTGAATATGGTCACCGGCGACTATTCGCGCGGGGCAGCGGGTTTCTGGGTCGAGAACGGCGAAATCCAGTTCGCGGTGCAGGAAGTGACCATCGCCGGCAACATGCGCGACATGTTCAAGCAGATCGTCGCGGTCGGTAATGATCTGGAGCTGCGCAGCAATATCCGCACCGGTTCGGTGTTGATCGAGCGCATGACGGTGGCAGGCAGCTAAGCTCGGCCCGTCATACACAAAAAGGCGCGCCATCCCTCTGGGTGGCGCGCCTTTTTTTGTAGCGCACAAATCCCGCTCCCACCATTTGATGCACAACCTATGCTTGTTTTGGTTCTCATTATCATTTAATAATAAATCTCATCTTAGAGTGAGTCCCGGATCATGAGTTCTGCCCTGCACGAGCAGCCGTACCTCGAAAGCTGGCGCTGGATGAGTCGCCAGATCCGTTGCGCGATGGATTCCGACGAGCCGCGCCTGATCGAACACTACCTCGCCGAAGGCCGGTCCCTGGCCTGTTGTACGGCAACTTCTCCGTGGACCATCGCTGAAACTTCCTTCCGTCTGCTGCTCGACACGGCCACCGACATCGCCTTGCCGTGGCATTGGCGCAGCCTCTGTCTCGATCAAGCCTGGCGCCCATTGCGGGACATGGAGCGCCTGTCGCTGTGCGTCTGCCGGCTCCAGCGCTGGCAACGCTACACCTGGCAGCTCGCGACCTGTGAGTTGCTTCCCTCGATTTCTCTCATTGACCGGGTACAAGGATTTTCAGATGACCAAGACACGTATTGAGCGTGACAGCATGGGCGAACTGCAGGTGCCGGTGGACGCTCTCTACGGCGCACAGACCCAGCGCGCCGTGGATAACTTCCCGATCAGCGGCAAGCCGATGCCGAGACAATTCATCCGCGCGCTGATTCTGGCGAAAGCTGCGGCCGCCCGCGCCAACGTTGAACTCAACCAGCTCAGCGCCGCCCAAGGCAAGGCCATCAGTGACGCCGCCCAAGGTTTGCTCGAAGGCGATTTCATGCAGCATTTTCCGGTGGATATCTTCCAGACCGGTTCTGGCACCAGTTCCAACATGAACGCCAACGAAGTGCTCGCGACCCTCGCCAGCCGTCTGCTCGACGAGCCGGTCAATCCCAATGATCACGTCAACTGCGGCCAGAGCAGCAATGACATCATCCCGACCACCATTCACGTCAGTGCCGCCCTGGCGTTGCACGAACAACTGCTGCCGGCGCTGCTGCACCTGGTGCAGGTGATCGAAAAGAAAGCCGCGCAAGTGCATCACCACGTCAAAACCGGGCGCACGCATTTGATGGACGCGATGCCCGTGCGCATGAGCCAGGTGTTGAACGGTTGGGCGCAGCAGCTCAAGGCCAACATCAGCCATCTGCAGGATTTGCTGCCGAGTCTGCAGTGTCTGGCGCAGGGCGGCACGGCGGTGGGCACCGGGATCAACGCGCATCCCGAGTTTGCCGCCTGTTTCAGCCGTCAACTCAGCCAATTGACCCATGTGCAGTTCACGCCGGGTAAGGACCTGTTCGCACTGATCGGCTCGCAAGACACCGCCGTCGCCGTCTCCGGCCAGCTCAAGGCCACCGCCGTGTCACTGATGAAAATCGCCAACGACCTGCGCTGGATGAACTCCGGCCCGCTCGCCGGCCTTGGCGAAATCGAGCTTGAAGGCCTGCAACCCGGCTCGTCGATCATGCCGGGCAAGGTCAATCCGGTGATTCCGGAAGCCACCGCCATGGTCGCCGCGCAAGTGATCGGCAACGACTCGGTGATCACCATCGCCGGGCAGTCGGGCAATTTCGAGCTGAATGTGATGCTGCCGATCATTGCCCAGAACCTGCTGAGCAGCATCGAACTGCTGGCCAATTCCAGCCGTCTGCTCGGTGACAAGGCCATCGCCAGCTTCAAGGTCAACGAGTCGCGGCTCAAGGAAGCGCTGGCGCGCAACCCGATTCTGGTCACCGCACTCAACCCGATCATCGGTTACCAGAAAGCTGCGGAAATCGCCAAGCAGGCCTACAAGCAGGGGCGCCCGGTGATCGACGTCGCGCTGGAACATACCAACCTGTCGCGCAGCCAGCTGGAAGAGTTGCTCAATCCCGAGAAACTCACCGCCGGCGGCGTGTAAATCCCGTAACCGCTTTGGAGGTTCACCATGGAGCACTGGAAACGCACGATCGAACGGGCCAATCGCTGCTTCATGCTGGGCGAACTGATCGATGCTCGTGAGGCTTATCTGCAAGCGCTGGCCCTGGCGCAAGTGTTGTTCGAGCGCTGGCCTGATGCCGATGAAGCGGTGGCGGCCTGCGTCATCTCCCACCACAACCTGGCGGATCTGCACCTGCGCCTGAATCAGCCGGAGGAAAGCGCTGAATATCTCTGCGCGATCCACCAACGGCTGTTGCAGACCATGCAGGACGAGCGACTGCGCATGGCCCTGCGGGAAGCGGCACTGCGCCAGAGCAGCAAGACCTATGTCGAACTGCTGAATTTCATCAGCGAACACGGCGAGTACCCGCGTACCCAGCGTCTGCTGCATCCCGACACCGGCAATGCGCGCCGTGCGCCTGCCACCCATCACCATGGAGTTCATTGAAATGGCTTTTACCTTGCCTGCCTTGCCTTACGCCTACGATGCGCTGGAACCGCACATCGACGCGCAGACCATGGAGATTCACTACACCAAGCATCACCAGACCTACATCAACAACCTCAACGCAGCGATTGAAGGTACCGAGTTTGCCGAGTGGCCGGTCGAGAAACTGGTCGCCAGCGTTCAACAACTGCCGGAAAAACTCCGTGCGGCGGTCATCAATCAGGGCGGCGGACACGCCAACCATTCGCTGTTCTGGGAAGTCATGGCGCCCAACGGCGGCGGCAAGCCGGAAGGTGCGCTGGCCGAAGCCATCAATGAGCAACTGGGCGGCCTCGACAGTTTCAAAGAAGCGTTCACCAAGGCTGCGCTGACCCGCTTCGGCAGTGGCTGGGCCTGGCTCAGCGTCACGCCGGAGAAAAAACTGCTGGTGGAGAGCAGCGGCAACCAGGACAGCCCGTTGATGAACGGCAACACACCGATTCTCGGTCTGGACGTCTGGGAGCACGCCTATTACCTGCGCTACCAGAACCGTCGCCCGGAGTACATCAGCGCGTTCTACAACGTGATCAATTGGCCTGAAGTCGCTGCGCGCTATCGGGCCGCACTGGTGTAAGTCTTCTACAAAAACCATCCAGGGTTGACTATGGGCACTGAAACACTGGCGATCGGCAGTGGGCGTATGTTTCGTTACGCGGTGGGATCGCTATTGCTGCTGGCGGGCATGACCTTGCTGGTCGCCCACGGACTGCAATGGCTGGAGCTTGAACCGAGACTGTCGCGGGCCTTGCAGGGTGGAGCGCTCTGCGCCTTGGGCACCGCGCTCGGCGCGGTGCCGGTGCTGGTGATTCGCAACATGCCGCAGGCGCTTGGCGATACCTTGCTCGGCTTCGGTGCCGGGGTGATGCTGGCGGCGACGGCGTTTTCGCTGATCGTGCCAGGCATCGCCGCTGCAGAAGGTCTTGGCTTGACCCCGTGGGCTGCGAGCGGGCTGATCTGCTTCGGCATCATGCTCGGGGCGTTCGGCCTGTTTCTGGTCGATCGCAGGGTATCGGGGGCTTCACCGGAAATGCTCGTTGGCACTGTCGAGCATCCAGTGATTGCGCCACGGATCTGGCTGTTCGTGTTCGCCATCATTGCCCATAACATCCCGGAAGGCATGGCGGTCGGCGTTTCCGCCGGCGGCGGCATGCCCGATGCCGACAGCCTGGCGATGGGCATTGCCCTGCAGGATGTGCCGGAAGGTCTGGTGATTGCGCTGGTACTGGCCGGGGCGGGAATGTCACGGGGCAAAGCGTTTCTGATCGGCGCGGCGTCAGGTCTGGTCGAGCCAGTGTTTGCACTGCTCTGTGCGTGGCTGGTCAGCCTGGCGGAGTTGTTATTGCCATTAGGGCTGGCGCTGGCGGCGGGGGCGATGTTGCTGGTGGTGACTCACGAAGTAATCCCGGAGTCGCGACGCAATGGTCATGACAAGCTGGCCAGTCTTGGCTTGTTGATCGGCTTCTGTTTGATGATGGTGATGGATACGGCGTTGGGTTGAGAGATCAAAAGATCGCAGCCTCGGCAGCACCTACAGGGGGTTATGTGCGCTGTGGGCTGCGATGGCCTTGGTGGCTTTCAACCACCTTCGTCGAAGTAGTTATTGATCAACGCCACCAGCGCATCCAGCGCTTCCTGTTCCTGATGGCCTTCGGTACTCAGATAGATTTTGGTGCCCTTGCCGGCAGCCAGCATCATCATCGCCATGATGCTTTTGCCATCGACCGTGGTCTCCGGTGTGCGACCCACTCTGATCGTGCAATCGGGATATTGGCCGGCCACGCCAACGAACTTGGCGGACGCGCGGGCATGCAAGCCCAGTTTATTGATGATTTCGATTTCCAGAGCAGGCATCGCGGTGTGAATCCTTTAAGTGAGGTCGCGGTGGCGAACCTGGACGTTCTTCAGGGTTTTCTGCAGGGCCTGACCCAGGCGTTCGGTCAGGTAGACGGAGCGGTGATGCCCGCCGGTGCAGCCAATGGCAATGGTGACGTAGGCGCGGTTACTCGCGGCGAAGCGCGGCAGCCACTTGTGCAGATAGCTGAAGATGTCCTGAAACATCTCCTCGACTTCCGGTTGCGCCGCCAGGTACTCGGCCACGGGTGCGTCCAGCCCGGACTGCGCGCGCAGCTCCGGTTTCCAGTAAGGATTGGGCAGGCAGCGGACGTCGAACACCAGGTCCGCATCCACCGGCATCCCGCGCTTGAAGCCGAATGACTCGACCAGAAAGGCCGTTCCCGGCTCCGGCTGGTTCAGCAGGCGCAACTTGATGGTGTCGCGCAACTGGTAGAGGTTGAGGTTGGTGGTGTTGATTTTCAGGTCGGCCAGATCGGCAATCGGGCCGAGGAGAGCGGTTTCATCACTGATCGCTTCGGCCAATGAACGATTGGCCGTGCTCAAAGGGTGGCGGCGACGGGTTTCCGAAAAACGCTTGAGCAGGGTTTCTTCGTCGGCATCCAGGTACAACACATCGCACTGGATGTGGCGGCTGCGGACTTCTTCAAGCAACTCCGGAAAGCGCGACAGATGGCTGGGCAGGTTGCGCGCATCAATCGACACGGCCACCAGCGGTTGCGCCAGCTCGGTATGAATCAGCGCGCGTTCGGCCAGTTCCGGCAGCAGGCCGGCTGGCAGGTTGTCGATGCAGTAATAGCCGTTGTCCTCAAGGACATCCAGGGCGGTGCTTTTACCCGAGCCGGAGCGGCCGCTGACAATGATCAAGCGCATGATTAGTGACCGTTCTGCTCGCTCAGGACGACCTGATACAAGGCTTCGTTACTCGATGCGCTGCGCAGTTTTTCACGAACTTCCTTGCGATCGAGCATGCTGGCGATCTGGCGCAGTAATTCCAGGTGAGCATCGGTGGCAGCTTCCGGCACCAGCAGGACGAACAGCAGGTCAACCGGAGCGCCGTCGATGGCATCGAAATCGATGGGGGCATCAAGGTGCATCAATGCGCTGATTGGCGCTTCGCAACCCTTGAGGCGGCAATGAGGAATGGCGATGCCGTTACCAAAACCGGTGGAACCGAGTTTTTCACGGGCAATCAACGCCTCGAAGACATCTTGCATCTCCAGATCAGGCACTTCACGGGCGATCAGGTTGGCAATCTGTTCGAGGGCTTTCTTTTTACTGCCGCCCGGCACGTTCACGAGGGAACGGCCGGGGGTCAGGATACTTTCAAGTCGGATCATGGAGTAGGGGGGTTATCGACCGGTAGCGCCCTGGAGCAGGCTCTGGGTCTTTTCCTTATGCTTTTTGAGTTGGCGATCCAGCTTGTCGGTGAGTGAGTCGATCGCAGCATACATATCAGTATCTTCTGCGTTGGCGACCACTTCGCTGCCGGGAATATGCAAGGTGGCTTCGATTTTCTGCTTCAGCTTTTCGACGCACATCGTGACTTGCACGTTGGTGATCTTGTCGAAATGGCGCTCTAATCGTTGAAGTTTCTCATTGATGTAATCGCGCAGAGGTTCGGTCACTTCCAGTTGGTGTCCACTGATGTTGACTTGCATACAGCTTCTCCTTCGTTGCCAGTGCATAAAGTGGCAGGCTGGATAGCCTGCCACTGGAACGCTGTAACGTGGCTTACATCAACCGCTTGCGTTCGCTCGAAGGCGCGATCCCGAGGGATTCGCGGTACTTGGCGACGGTGCGGCGAGCCACCTGAATGCCTTGTGCCTCCAGTAAACCAGCGATCTTGCTGTCACTCAACGGCTTTTTCTGATTTTCCGCGGCAACCAGTTTTTTGATGATCGCGCGGATCGCCGTGGACGAGCATTCGCCGCCTTCGGAGGTGCTGACGTGGCTGGAGAAAAAGTATTTCAGTTCATAAATACCGCGCGGGGTATGCATGAATTTCTGCGTGGTCACCCGGGAAATCGTCGATTCGTGCATGCCTACCGCTTCAGCGATGTCATGCAGGACCAGCGGTTTCATGGCCTCGTCGCCGTACTCCAGAAAGCCGCGCTGATGCTCGACGATCTGCGTGGCAACTTTCATCAGGGTCTCGTTGCGGCTCTGCAGGCTCTTGATGAACCAGCGGGCTTCCTGCAACTGATTGCGCATGAAGGTGTTGTCGGCACTGGTGTCGGCGCGACGGACGAAACCGGCGTACTGCGCGTTGACCCGCAGGCGTGGCACTGATTCCTGGTTCAGTTCGACCAGCCAGCGCTCGTTGTCCTTGCGCACGATGACGTCCGGTACCACGTATTCGGCTTCGGTCGATTCGATCTGTGAACCGGGACGCGGATTGAGGCTTTGCACCAGTTCGATGACCTGGCGCAGCTCGTCTTCCTTGAGCTTCATGCGGCGCATCAACTGGCTGTAATCCCGACTGCCGAGCAGGTCGATGTAATCGGTGACCAGGCGTTTGGCTTCCGCGAGCCACGGCGTCTTGGCGGGCAACTGGCGCAGTTGCAGCAGCAGGCATTCACCGAGGTTGCGCGCACCGATACCGGCCGGCTCGAATTGCTGGATGCGGTGCAGGACGGCTTCGATTTCGTCCAGTTCGATATCCAGTTCCGGGTCGAATGCCTCGAGAATCTCTTCAAGGGTCTCGTCCAGGTAGCCCTGGTTGTTGATGCAGTCGATCAGCGTCACGGCGATCAGGCGATCAGTGTCGGACATCGGGGCAAGATTGAGTTGCCACAGCAGGTGGCTTTGCAGGCTCTCGCCGGCAGAAGTGCGGGTGGTGAAATCCCACTCGTCATCATCGCTGCTGGGCAGGCTGCTGGCGCTGGTCTGGTAGACGTCTTCCCATGCGGTGTCGACCGGCAGCTCGTTGGGGATGCGCTCGTTCCATTCGCCCTCCTCGAGGTTGTCCACCGTCGGGGCGGATTCCTGGTAGGAAGGTTCCTGGATTTCGGTATTGGGCTTGTGTTCGGCGTTGTCGGCCAGCGGGTCGGAGTTGTCGAAGTCGTCGCCTTCTTCCTGGCGTTCGAGCATCGGATTGGATTCCAGGGCCTCCTGGATTTCCTGTTGCAGATCCAGGGTCGACAATTGGAGCAGGCGGATGGCCTGTTGCAGCTGCGGTGTCATCGTCAGCTGCTGGCCCATTCTCAAGACTAGCGATGGTTTCATGGCAGGGGCTTAACACCTTATTCGCCGGCGCTATGCGCCATCCACTACAGGGCGCCGAAGCGCCAAACTTAAGCAAATTATATGCCTGAAACTGAAGTGTTTGCCTAGAGCGCTGTAACAATTAAAACGTATAAAAAACTGCTTCAACGATACAGCGCCCTCGCGAACCACCGGGACGTCGCGCTTACAGGCGGAACTCGTGACCCAGATACACTTCTTTGACCAGATCGTTGGCCAGAATGGTTTCTGCGTCGCCTTCGGCAATCAACTGGCCGTCGTTGACGATGTAAGCGGTTTCGCAGATGTCCAGCGTCTCGCGGACGTTGTGGTCGGTGATCAGTACGCCGATGCCCTTGGCCTTGAGATGGTGGATGATCTGCTTGATGTCGCCGACCGAGATCGGGTCGACACCGGCGAACGGTTCGTCGAGCAGGATGAACTTCGGTGCAGTCGCCAGGGCGCGGGCGATTTCCACCCGGCGGCGTTCACCACCGGACAGGCTCATGCCGAGGTTGTCGCGGATGTGGCTGATGTGGAATTCCTGCAGCAGGCTTTCCAGCTCCTTGCGACGGCCTGCCTTGTCGAGTTCCGGGCGGGTCTCGAGGATGGCCATGATGTTGTCGGCCACCGACAGTTTGCGGAAGATCGACGCTTCTTGCGGCAGATAGCCGATACCGGCCTTGGCACGACCGTGCATCGGCTGGTGGCTGACGTCCAGATCGTCGATCAGTACGCGGCCCTGATCGGCCTGCACCAGGCCGACGATCATGTAGAAGCACGTCGTCTTGCCGGCGCCGTTAGGGCCGAGCAGGCCGACGATCTGGCCGCTGTCGATAGACAGGCTGACGTCACGCACGACCTGGCGGCTTTTATAGGCCTTGGCCAGGTGCTGAGCTTTCAGAGTTGCCATTACTGGGTTTTCTCGTCGGTTTTCTTCTTCGGCTGGATCACCATGTCGATACGCGGACGCGATTCGGTGACCTTGCTGCCGGTCGCGCGACCGGCGCTGGCGAGTTTCTTCACGGTGTCGTAGACGATTTTCTCGCCCTGGGTGGTGTTGTTGTCCTTGTCGACAACCTTGGCCTTGTCGATCAGTACGACGCGATTCTGCGCGGCATGGTACTGGATCGTCACGCCCCAGCCCTGAACCGGCTTGGTGTCGCCAGCGGTCTGCAGTTGTTCGAAGTAGGCGAGGTTGCCCACCGAGGTCACCACGTCGATATCACCGCTCGGGGTGCGAGTGATGGTCACGGTGTTGCCGGTCACCTTCATCGAACCCTGGGTGATGATCACGTCACCTTTATAGGTGGCGATGCCGTTCTTGTCGTCCAGTTGGGCGTCGTCGGCCTGGATGCGGATTGGTTGCTGCTGATCGTTCGGCAGAGCCCAGGCGCTCACGCTTCCCAGTGCTGCGCCCAGACTGAGCAAAATAGGGAGGGTTTTAACGAGCCTCATACTGTCCTCTTACGTTCGATAGCAGGTGTATCCTGCTTTCCTTCAGATACGCTTTCATGCCTACGCCAGTCGATACACCGCCAGCGCCGTCGATTCTAACGGGTTGCTCGGTCTGCGCATATTGGTCCTGTGGGAACACTGTCATGCGCGTGGAGGTGACCAGCAGATCGCGGTTCTTCTCATCGGTGCGCTTGATGCGCACAGAATCGATCAATTCGACCTGAGTACCGCCCGAATTCACTTCGCCGCGCTCGCTGGTCACGTGCCACGGAAATTCCGTGCCGCGGTACATGTTCAGGTCGGGCTTGGTGACCAGAGTGATGTCGGTGGCCTTGACGTGCTCGGCCTTGTCGGAAGTCATTTCGTACTGCACCTTGCCGTCCGGCAGGTACTGCAGGGTATGCGTGTTGGTCGCATACCAGTCGATCGGGTTCTCGATGGACGTGACCGCAGGCTTGTCGAGGAAGCGCCCCGGGCTGATGTTCCAGTAACCGACCGCTGCGAATAGCGCCGCTATGCAGCCGAACAGCAGGAAATTGCGAAATTTTTTGCTAAACATGGTTTGGCTCACAGGTACGCGGCGTTGGCCGCATCGAGGCGGCCCTGGGCGCGCAGGATCAATTCGCAGAATTCGCGGGCGGCACCTTCGCCACCACGTGCCCGGGTCACGCCATGAGCGTGTTCACGCACGAAGTCGGCGGCATTCGCCACGGCCATGCCGAGGCCGACGCGGCGAATCACCGGCAGGTCAGGCAGGTCGTCACCGAGGTAGGCCACCTGCTCATAGCTTAGGCCCAGTTCTTCAAGCAGGCCGTCGAGAACGACCAGTTTGTCTTCGCGGCCCTGAAACAGGTGGGGAATCCCCAGGTTTTTCGCCCGACGCTCGACCACCGGGGTCTTGCGACCGCTGATGATAGCGGTCTGCACGCCGGCGTTCATCAGCATTTTGATGCCTTGGCCGTCGAGGGTGTTGAAGGTCTTGAATTCGCTGCCGTCTTCAAGGAAGTACAGGCGACCGTCGGTGAGTACGCCGTCGACATCGAAAACCGCCAGTTTGATCGCTTTGCCGCGTTGCAGCAGATCGTTACTCATTACATCACTCCTGCGCGCAGCAGATCGGAGAGGTTGAAGGCGCCCACCGGGCGATCCTCTTCATCAACAACGACCAGTGCGTTGATTCGGTGGTCTTCCATGATTTTCAGGGCCTCGGCAGCCAGCATCTCGGGGCGGGCCGTCTTGCCGTGCGCGGTCATGACCTGGTCGATGGTGGCGCTGCGGATGTCGATGCTGCGATCCAGGGTGCGACGCAGGTCACCGTCCGTGAAGATCCCGGCGAGTTTGCCGTCGGTTTCAAGAATGACGGTCATGCCCAGACCCTTGCGGGTCATTTCCATCAGCGCGTCCTTGAGCAGGGTGCCGCGTTGCACTTGCGGCAGCTCCTGACCGGCGTGCATGACGTTTTCCACTTTCAGCAACAGGCGGCGGCCAAGGGCGCCTCCCGGGTGCGAGAAAGCGAAGTCTTCAGCGGTGAAGCCACGCGCCTCCAGCAATGCCACGGCGAGGGCATCGCCCATGACCAGGGCGGCGGTGGTCGAGGACGTTGGCGCCAGGTTCAGCGGGCAGGCTTCGTGTTCGACGTGAACATTGAGGTTCACTTCGGCGGCTTTCGCCAGAGGGGAGGCCGGGTTGCCGGTCACGCTGATCAACTGGATGCCCAGTCGCTTGATCAGTGGCAGCAGGGTGACGATTTCGTTGGTCGAACCGGAGTTCGACAGGGCCAGAATCACGTCTTCGCGGGTGATCATGCCCATGTCGCCATGGCTGGCTTCGGCCGGGTGGACGAAAAATGCCGGGGTGCCGGTGCTGGCCAGGGTGGCGGCAATCTTGTTGCCGATGTGCCCGGACTTGCCCATGCCGACCACGACGACACGGCCCTTGCTGGCCAGAATCATCTCGCAAGCGCGTACGAAATCGGCGTCGATATGGGGCAACAAGCCTTGTATGGCTTCCACTTCGAGGCGAATGGTGCGTTGTGCCGATTGAATCAGGTCGCTGGTTTGGCTCATGTCAGAATCGTATAGCCCGATGAAAAGGCGGCGATTATAGCGGTTATGTGGCAAAGCCTCACGCAAGTTCGTCGTGCTTTGTCATTCCTCGTAACCAAAACCCGGAAAAAGCCCCTCAAAGCCTGTCATGTCGCTGAACACAGCCCGGTAGAGGCCTTGGGCGCTTGGGCTTTGCAGTGATATAGTTCGCCGCCAGTTCGGCCTGCCCTCGAGGTATGTGCTTTCCCAGGAAAGCCAGGCGTCCGAGTGAGAGGCTGCATCGCAAGGAGTTTAGATGAGTGCCGATAACGCTTACGCGGTCGAGCTGAAGGGAGTCTCCTTCAAGCGCGGTGCGCGCAGCATTTTCAATAACGTCGATATTCGCATCCCGCGCGGCAAGGTCACCGGCATCATGGGACCTTCCGGGTGTGGCAAGACCACGCTGCTGCGGTTGATGGGCGCACAGTTGCGTCCCGGCAGCGGCGAAGTCTGGGTCAACGGTCAGAACCTGCCGGCGCTGTCGCGCAGCGATCTGTTCGATGCGCGCAAGCACATGGGCGTGCTGTTTCAGAGCGGCGCGCTGTTTACCGATCTCGATGTCTTCGAGAACGTCGCGTTTCCCCTGCGCGTTCATACCGATCTGCCGGATGAAATGATCCGCGACATCGTTTTGCTCAAGTTGCAGGCGGTGGGTCTGCGCGGCGCCATCGATCTGATGCCCGACGAGTTGTCCGGAGGCATGAAGCGTCGTGTGGCGCTGGCCCGGGCCATTGCCCTCGACCCGCAGATCCTCATGTATGACGAGCCGTTCGTCGGTCAGGACCCGATCGCCATGGGCGTGCTGGTGCGTCTGATCCGTCTGCTCAACGATGCCCTGGGGATCACCAGTATCGTGGTTTCCCACGACCTGGCCGAAACCGCCAGCATCGCCGATTACATCTATGTAGTGGGTGATGGTCAGGTGCTGGGGCAGGGCACGCCGGATGAATTGATGAACTCGGATGAACCGCGTATCCGCCAGTTCATGACCGGTAATCCCGATGGCCCGGTGCCGTACCATTTTCCAGCGACGGATTTCCGCGCAGATCTTCTGGGGAAGCGCTGATGCGCAGAATTTCATTAATAGAGCGCGTACGCCGGTTCGGCGAGTCGGCAATCGACGCCGTTGCGGTGTTCGGGCGTGCCACGCTGTTCCTGTTTCACGCCTTGCTCGGTCGTGGCGGCATCAGCGGCGGTTTCGGCCTGCTGGTCAAGCAGCTGCATTCGGTCGGCGTCATGTCGCTGGTGATCATCGTGGTCTCCGGGATTTTCATCGGCATGGTCCTGGCGCTGCAAGGCTTCAGCATTCTGTCGAGCTACGGTTCGGAGCAGGCCGTGGGGCAGATGGTTGCGTTGACCCTGCTGCGTGAACTGGGGCCGGTGGTGACCGCGCTGTTGTTCGCCGGGCGTGCCGGCTCGGCGCTGACCGCCGAAATCGGCAACATGAAATCCACCGAACAGCTTTCCAGCCTGGAAATGATCGGTGTCGACCCGCTCAAGTACATCATTGCACCGCGGCTGTGGGCCGGTTTCATTTCCCTGCCGGTGCTGGCCATGATTTTCAGCGTGGTGGGTATCTGGGGTGGTTCGTGGGTAGCTGTCGACTGGCTGGGTGTGTATGAAGGCTCTTATTGGGCGAACATGCAGAACAGCGTGAACTTCACCAGCGATGTGCTCAACGGCGTCATCAAAAGTATCGTGTTCGCCTTCGTCGTGACCTGGATTGCCGTATTCCAAGGCTATGACTGTGAGCCCACTTCCGAGGGCATCAGTCGCGCCACCACCAAGACCGTGGTATTTGCCTCGCTGGCAGTGCTCGGCCTGGACTTTATTCTGACCGCTTTGATGTTTGGAGATTTCTGATGCAAAACCGCACCCTGGAAATCGGTGTCGGCCTGTTCCTGCTGGCAGGGATCCTGGCTTTGTTGCTGCTTGCTCTGCGGGTCAGTGGCCTGTCTCCGACTTCGACCACTGACACGTATAAACTTTATGCCTATTTCGACAATATCGCCGGTTTGACGGTCAGAGCCAAAGTGACCATGGCCGGCGTAACCATCGGCAAGGTCACGGCGATCGATCTGGATCGTGACAGCTTCACCGGTCGGGTCACGCTGCAAGTGGATAAAAAGGTCGACAACCTGCCGACTGACTCCACAGCGTCTATCCTGACTGCTGGTCTGCTGGGCGAGAAGTACATCGGTATCAGCGTAGGCGGGGAGGACACCCGTCTGAAGGATGGTGGAACCATCCACGACACGCAGTCGTCACTGGTACTGGAAGACCTGATCGGTAAATTCCTGCTCAATACCGTTAGCAAAGACGCCAAATGAGGAGCTTTTGAATGATCTCTACCTTGCGACGTGGCCTGTTGGTGTTGCTCGCGGCCTTGCCTCTGATGGCTAACGCTGCGCCCGGGCAATCCGCGCACGATCTGGTTCAGGACACTACTAACCGGATGCTTGCCGACCTGGCAGCGAACAAAGAGAAGTACAAGCAGGATCCGCAGGATTTCTACACGGCGTTGAATACCATCGTCGGTCCGGTGGTGGATGCCGAAGGCATTTCCAAAAGCATCATGACGGTCAAGTATTCGCGCAAGGCCACGCCCGCGCAGATGAAGACCTTCCAGGAAAACTTCAAGAGAGGCCTGTTCCAGTTCTACGGCAACGCTTTGCTGGAGTACAACAACCAGGGCATCACGGTTGATCCTGCCAAGGATGAGTCGGGCGATCGCACCAGCGTCGGCATGACCGTCAAGGGCAGCAATGGCGCGATCTATCCTGTGCAGTACACGCTCGAGAAGATCAGCGGCGAGTGGAAGCTGCGTAACGTGATCATCAATGGCATCAACATCGGCAAGCTGTTCCGTGACCAGTTCGCGGATGCGATGCAGCGCAATGGCAACGATCTGGACAAGACCATCAATGGTTGGGCCGGTGAAGTGGCCAAGGCCAAGGAAGCCACCGAAAAGAAACCAGCGCAATGAGTGAGGCGGCAGTTCGTATGAGTGATGTCGACGAGCTATTGCTCAGCGGAGTGCTGGATTATCGCACCGGGCCGGACTTGCGAAAGGAAGGCCAGGCGCTGATCAAATCCAGCAAGGCGTCGTCGCTGGTGATCGACTGCTCGGCGGTAAAGAAGTCCAGCAGCGTCGGTTTGTCGTTGCTGCTGTGCTTCATGCGTGATGCCCAGGCGGCCGGCAAGGCCGTCAGCATTCGCGCGATGCCCGAAGACATGCGTGAAATCGCTCAGGTCAGTGAATTGACCGAGTTGTTGGCGCACCCCTGAACCCGCATCAGTAAAATAGCCCCCCGTCAGAGTCCTGCCATGCGGGGTTCGCAGGCGCGGGGCTTTTTTGTATGATGTCCGACCCGTGCGCACAGGGCGCCGATTGAGGTTGAGCATGCAGGCCGTAGAAGTGAAGAGCTTCCTTGAAGGGAAGCTGCCAGGAACGCTGGTAGAAGTTGAAGGCGAAGGGTGCAACTTTCAGCTGAACGTGATTAGCGATGAACTGGCGGCGTTGAGCCCGGTCAAGCGTCAGCAAAGCATCTATGCCCATTTGAACCCATGGATCGCCGATGGCAGCATCCACGCGGTCACTATGAAATTTTTCAGCCGCGCGGCCTGGGCCGAGCGCACCTGAGCCCTAGGGCGTCGAGATTCTTATGGATAAATTGATTATTACCGGTGGCGCTCGTCTTGATGGCGAGATCCGCATTTCCGGGGCAAAGAACTCTGCCCTGCCGATCCTGGCCGCCACCCTGCTGTGCGATGGCCCGGTGACCGTTGGCAACCTGCCGCACCTGCATGACATCACCACCATGATCGAGCTGTTCGGTCGCATGGGCATCGAGCCGGTGATCGACGAGAAACTCAGCGTCGAAATCGACCCGCGCACCATCAAGACCCTGATCGCCCCGTACGAACTGGTGAAAACCATGCGTGCGTCGATCCTCGTGCTGGGCCCGATGGTTGCCCGTTTCGGTGAAGCCGAAGTCGCCCTGCCTGGCGGTTGCGCCATCGGTTCGCGTCCGGTCGACCTGCACATCCGTGGTCTCGAAGCCATGGGCGCGGTCATCGACGTCGAAGGCGGCTACATCAAGGCCAAGGCGCCGGATGGCGGCCTGCGCGGTGCACACTTCTTCTTCGATACCGTCAGTGTGACCGGTACCGAAAACATCATGATGGCCGCGGCTCTGGCCAAGGGCCGCAGCGTGCTGCAGAACGCCGCTCGCGAGCCTGAAGTGGTTGACCTGGCGAACTTCCTCAACGCCATGGGCGCCAAGGTTTCCGGCGCCGGTACCGACACCATCACCATTGATGGCGTCGAGCGCCTGGGTTCGGCGTTCTACAAGGTCATGCCTGACCGTATCGAAACCGGCACCTACCTGGTGGCCGCTGCGGTCACCGGTGGCCGCGTCAAGGTCAAGGACACTGATCCGACCATTCTCGAAGCCGTTCTGGAAAAACTCCGTGAAGCCGGTGCAGAAATCACCTGCGGTGAAGACTGGATCGAGCTGAACATGCACGGCAAGCGCCCGAAAGCGGTCAACGTGCGCACCGCGCCGTACCCGGCGTTCCCGACCGACATGCAGGCGCAGTTCATCTCGCTCAACGCCATTGCCGAAGGCACCGGTGCCGTGATCGAGACGATCTTCGAAAACCGTTTCATGCACGTGTACGAATTGCACCGCATGGGCGCCAAGATCCAGGTCGAAGGCAACACTGCCATCGTCACCGGTACCGAAATCCTCAAGGGTGCGCCAGTGATGGCGACCGACCTGCGGGCGTCGGCCAGTCTGGTGATCTCGGCACTGATGGCCGAAGGCGATACCCTGATCGATCGCATCTACCACATCGACCGTGGTTACGAGTGCATCGAAGAAAAACTGCAGATGCTGGGCGCCAAGATCCGTCGCGTTCCGGGCTGATTGCTGCATCGGGACACAGGGACGTGTCCGCTGAGTTCGTTTTGAGTCGAGCCGGTTTCCGGCTCGATGTGTGTCCGGCGCCGATTGCGACCGGACATGAGTACCTTGATAAGGACTGACGTTTCCCATGTTGACCATCGCACTGTCCAAGGGCCGAATCCTTGACGACACCCTGCCGCTTCTCGCCGAAGCGGGCATCGTGCCGACCGAGAATCCGGACAAGAGCCGCAAGCTGATCATCCCCACGACCCAGGACGACGTTCGTCTGCTGATCGTGCGCGCCACTGACGTGCCGACCTATGTCGAGCATGGCGCGGCCGACCTCGGCGTGGCCGGCAAGGACGTGCTGATGGAATACAGCGGCCAGGGCCTTTACGAGCCACTGGACTTGCAGATTGCCCAGTGCAAGCTGATGACCGCCGGCAAAATTGGCGCAGCCGAGCCTAAAGGCCGTCTGCGCGTGGCGACCAAGTTCGTCAACGTTGCCAAGCGTTACTACGCCGAACAGGGCCGTCAGGTCGACATCATCAAGCTCTACGGCTCGATGGAGCTGGCACCGCTGATTGGTCTGGCCGACAAGATCATCGACGTGGTCGACACCGGCAACACCCTGCGCGCCAACGGCCTGGAACCTCAGGAACTGATCGCCACGATCAGCTCGCGCCTGGTGGTCAACAAGGCTTCGATGAAGATGCAACACGCCCGGATCCAGGCGTTGATCGATACCCTGCGCAAGGCAGTGGAATCGCGACACCGCGGCTGATGTACCTGCGCGACCTTGAGTCGCGCCCGTCTATCCGCCTCATAGCCAGAATCTCAGGTGCCCAAGCGGAAACGACTGCTAAGTTAGGGCGCCTGAGTTTTTGCCATTCCTATGAGGCTCTCGCTATGACCGCACCGACTGCAATTCGCCGACTCAACGCTGCTGACCCGGATTTCGCGCATCATCTGGATCATCTGCTGAGCTGGGAAAGTGTGTCTGACGACTCGGTCAATCAGCGCGTGCTGGACATCATCAAGGCTGTGCGCGAGCGCGGTGATGCGGCGCTGGTCGAGTTCACCCAGAAATTCGACGGCCTTGAAGTCGCCTCGATGGCTGACCTGATCCTGCCGCGCGAGCGCCTGGAGCTGGCCCTGACCCGCATCACCGTGGCGCAACGCGAAGCGCTGGAAAAAGCCGCAGCGCGCGTGCGCAGCTACCACGAAAAACAGAAACAGGACTCCTGGAGCTACACCGAAGCCGACGGTACGGTGCTGGGCCAGAAGGTCACGCCACTGGATCGTGCCGGCCTCTACGTGCCGGGCGGCAAGGCGTCGTACCCGTCGTCGGTGCTGATGAACGCGATTCCGGCCAAGGTCGCCGGCGTGACCGAAGTGGTCATGGTCGTGCCCACCCCGCGCGGTGAAATCAATGAGCTGGTGCTGGCGGCGGCGTGCATCGCCGGCGTCGACCGGGTATTCACCATCGGCGGTGCGCAGGCGGTTGCCGCGCTGGCTTACGGCACCGAAAGCGTGCCGCAAGTGGACAAGGTCGTCGGCCCGGGCAACATCTATGTCGCCACCGCCAAGCGCCACGTGTTCGGTCAGGTTGGTATCGACATGATCGCCGGCCCGTCCGAGATTCTCGTGGTGTGCGACGGCCAGACCGATCCGGACTGGATCGCCATGGATCTGTTCTCCCAGGCCGAGCACGACGAAGACGCCCAGGCGATTCTGGTCAGCCCCGACGCCGGGTTCCTCGACAAGGTGGCCGCGAGCATCGACAAGCTGCTGCCGACCATGGACCGCGCGACCATCATCGAAACCTCGATCAACGGTCGCGGCGCGCTGATTCACGTGCGTGACATGGCGCAAGCCATCGAAGTCGCCAACCGCATTGCCCCGGAGCACCTGGAGCTGTCGGTGGCCGACCCGCAGGCCTGGCTGCCGCAGATCCGTCACGCCGGCGCGATCTTCATGGGCCGTCACACCTCCGAGGCGCTGGGCGACTACTGCGCCGGCCCGAACCACGTGCTGCCGACCTCCGGCACCGCGCGTTTCTCCTCGCCGCTGGGTGTGTACGACTTTCAGAAACGTTCGTCGATCATCTTCTGCTCCGAAGCCGGTGCTTCCGAGCTGGGCAAGACCGCATCGGTGCTGGCCCGTGGCGAATCCCTGAGCGCGCACGCACGCAGCGCTGAATACCGCATCAAAGACCAAGACTTTCTTCAAGGGCAAGGGGAATGAACATGAGTAAATTCTGGAGCCCGTTCGTCAAGGATCTGGTGCCTTACGTGCCAGGCGAGCAGCCGAAGCTGACCAGACTGGTCAAGCTCAACACCAACGAAAACCCCTACGGCCCGTCGCCAAAAGCCCTGGCGGCGATGCAGACCGAACTCAACGACAACCTGCGTCTGTACCCGGACCCGAACAGTGATCTGCTGAAAACCGCCGTCGCCAACTACTACGGCGTGCAGAGCAATCAGGTGTTCCTCGGCAACGGTTCGGACGAAGTGCTGGCGCACATCTTCCACGGTCTGCTGCAACACGAGCAGCCACTGCTGTTCCCGGATATCAGCTACAGCTTCTATCCGGTGTATTGCGGTCTGTACGGCATCCAGTTCGATGCCGTGCCGCTGGACGCGCAGTTCCAGATCAACCCGGCGGACTACGCCAAGCCGAACGGCGGGATCATTTTCCCGAACCCGAACGCACCGACCGGTTGCCTGCTGGCACTGGAGGCGGTCGAGCAGATTCTCAAGGCCAGCCCGGATTCGGTGGTGGTCGTGGATGAGGCGTACTTCGACTTCGGTGGCGAGACGGCGATCAGTCTGGTTGACCGTTATCCGAACCTGCTGGTAACGCAGACGCTGTCCAAGTCGCGCTCGCTGGCCGGGCTGCGCGTGGGTCTGGCGGTGGGGCATCCGGATCTGATCGAAGCGCTGGAGCGGATCAAGAACAGCTTCAACTCTTATCCGCTGGATCGCCTGGCGATTGTCGGTGCGGCAGCAGCGTTCGAAGATCGCGAGTATTTCGACAAGACTTGCCGTCTGGTGATCGAGAGTCGCGAGTGGGTGATCGCGCAGTTGCAGGCCAAGGGTTTTGAAGTGTTGCCGTCGGCGGCCAACTTCATTTTTGCGCGGCACCCGCAGCATGATGCAGCGGGTCTGGCAGCGAAGTTGCGTGAGCAGGGCGTGATTGTGCGGCACTTCAAGCAGGAGCGGATTGCGCAGTTCCTGCGGATTTCGATCGGTACGCCGGAGCAGAACCAGGCGCTGATCGTTGGCCTTGGCGAGCTCTAAAAGCAAAGCCCTCACCCTGACCCTCTCCCAAAGGGAGAGGGGACTGATTGCGGGATATTGCAGAGTTTCGCCGAGGTGAAAGTGCTGTACCGAATCCCTAATCGACTTGATCTTTCAGGTCGATGTATCCCGCAAGACAACCCGGTCGGCCCCCTCTCCCAAAGGGAGAGTGGACTGATTGCGGGATATTGCAGAGTTTCGCCGACGTGAAAGTGCTGTACCGAATCTCTAATCGACTTGATCTTTCAGGTCGATGTATCCCGCAAGACAACCCGGTCGGCCCCCTCTCCCTCCGGGAGAGGGTTGGGGTGAGGGTCGGCTTTTATTCGTGATGCGGTTCGCCAAGGAACGTCAGCGAACTGAACAGGCCACGACTGTCCACATCAGCGCTGTCCTTGACCGGCACTTCCACCTGCGCCGCAATCACATTCAACCCTTCATTCCTCACCAACACCTGCGCACGTCCGTCTTTGTCGGTCTCGGTGCTCAGCGTGTTCGGCGCACTGCGATAATCACCGATCAACTTCACGCCCGCTGCCGGTTTGCCATCGAGCAATACCCGCACCGGCAATGATTTGCCCGGGCCAACGGTCAGCGGATCGACCTCCGGCAAAATCAGCAACCTGATTTGATCGAGCTTGGGCAACTTTGCCCCCGGCTGGTAAATCGCCAGGCTGTATTTGAACGTCTCGGTCGCCTCGACCGCCCCTGGCACTTTACTGCGCCCTTCGTTGATCCACTTCTTGTCAGCCGTCTGCGACCACATCCCGTTGTTCAGCGCCACGGCCATCACCGCCGGCGACTTCAAGGGTTTCAAGCGTGCATGGTCCGCCAGGCGCTCGACGCTGACCGGGATCATTTTGCCGCCCGCATCATAGGCCCAGGCGCCGCTGATTTTCTGCGCCTTGAACGCGTTGTCTTCGGCGCCATGGCCGTAGATCACTTCGATATTGCCGCGGCGTTGTTCCGTCCACAGGCCGTGGGCCGAGACCTGGCCGGCGAACAGCGCGGCGATGAGCACAAGGGTTTTGCCGTATTGCATGGGGACTTCCTTTTACAGGTTGAGAGTCAGGCTGACAGTGAAATTGCGCGGTTCGCCGGGGTTGACCCAGTAGTTGCTGTAGGCGCGCTCGTAGTACTTTTCGTCAAAGAGGTTGTTCAGGTTCAGGCCGACGGTGACGGTGTCGCTGGCCTTGTAATGGGCCAGCAGGTCGACGGTGTGGTAGGCCGGCAATTCGAAGTCGCTGCCGGCTTCACCGGAACGGTCGCCGACGTAGGTGAACGCCGCGCCGACGTCCGAGCCGCGCAGGTGGCCGTCCTGAAACTCGTACACACCCAGCAGACTGCCGCTGCGTTTAGCCACGCCGAGAATGCGGCTGCCGGTGGGAATCACCGCGTCACCCTGAGTGACTTCGGCATCAATGTAGGCGAAGGCGCCAATTACCCGCACGGCGTCGGTCACTTGCCCGGTGACCTGCCAATCGAACCCGCGACTGCGCGCCTTGCCCATCGCGCGGCTGCTGTCGGTAGCCGGGTCGAGGGCGAGGACGTTTTCCTTGTCGATGTGGAAGAAGGCAAGGGTGCTGCTCAGGCGTTCGTCGAACAGCTCGTTCTTGATGCCGATTTCATAACCGACGCCTTCTTCCGGATCGAAGGATTTGCCGGACGCGTCGAGCCCATTGTTTGGTTTGAACGAGGTCGATGCGTTAGCGAACAGGCCGGTATCCGGCGTCACTTGATAGAGCAGGCCGGCGCGTTGGGTGAGGGTGTCGTGACGTTGGTGGCTGGTGGTATTGCGGCTGTGATCATTGATGTGTTGATCGAAATGTTCAAAACGCGCGCCGATCATCCCGCGCAGCTTGTCGGTGAAAACAATTTGATTCTGCAGGTTCAGCGCCTGACTCTCGACGTGTTCGAAAAAGTCGCTGCCCGAGCGCGCGCCGTCGGGTTTCGCCTGGCCGTAGATCGGTTTATAGATGTCGATGGCGTACGGACCGCCGGTGATGGTGGTGACGCGCTCGTTCTTGCGGAAGTTTTCATACTCGGTACCGATCAGCAGTTCGTGCTGCCAGGGGCCGAGGTCGAACAGTCCGCGCAGTTCCAGTTGGGTGATGCTGTCGTGCCAGTTGGTGTCGCGTTCGCGATAACGGCGGTTGACGGTATGGCCGTCGGCGTTCAGCGGTCGGCTTTCGGACGCGTCGCCCCAGAGCTTGCCTTCCTTGTAATGGCTGGCCAGACGCAGTTTCCAGCGGTCGTCGAGGTGATGCTCGAGCGTCGCCTGCAGCAGGTTGTTGTGGTTGGCGATGTTGCCGTCGTTCGGTTCGCCGAGGAAGGTCGAGCGCGAGACGCCGCTCCATTTGTTGTTCGGCGCCACGATGCCGCGATCAAAGGTGGAGCTGTGACGGACGATTTCGCTTTCCACCAGCAGTGACGTGTCGGGGTTCAGTTGCCAACTGATCGAGGGGGCGACGAACACGCGCTGGCTGTCGACGTGATCGCGAAAGCTGTGGTTGTCCTCGACGGCGAGGTTGACCCGCGACAGCACGTCACCCTGTTCATCGAGCGGGGTGTTGACGTCCAGTGCGCTGCGATAGCGGTCCCAACTGCCGGCGCTGGTTTGCAGCGTCGTGAAGGCTTGCGGCTGCGGTTTCTTGGTGACGATGTTCACCGTGCCGCCCGGATCGCCTCGGCCGTACAGGCTGGCAGCCGGGCCTTTGAGCACTTCAATGCGCTCGATGTTGGCGGCGTCCGGCGTGCTCGGATAACCGCGGTTGGCGCTGAAACCGTCCTTGTAGAACTCCGAAGTGGTGAAACCGCGCACGCTGTATTCGTAAAGCGTCAGACCGCCGAAGTTGTTTTGCTTCGAGACGCCGCCGGCAAAATCCAGTGCGCGTTCGACGCTGCTGCTGCCCAGATCCTTGAGCACGCTGGCCGGTATCACGCTGATCGCTTGCGGAATGTCGCGGATCGCGGTGTCGGTTTTCGTCGCGCTCGACGACCGCGTGGCACGATAGCCCTTGACCGGGTCGGTGGCTGATTCGTAGTCGGAGGTGACGCTGATGGCGTCGAGTTCGAGCGGTTGCGGTTCTTCGGCGAAGACCGGATCGCCCAGCAAGCCAAGGGGTAGACCCAGGGTCAGACGGAGCAGGGAGGCCCTTTTTCGAGACGACATGTTATGTTGTTCCAATTGTTCAATTGAAACAATATAACATGCCCGTTGAGAATGTCTGCTATTCGCGCCGTTGGCGCGAACAATCTCTTACCCTTCTTTTTCCTGCGCCGGTGCCGGTGGTGGGCGCAGGCCGATTTCAGCGGTGAGCTTCAGCTCTTTGCCGTTGCGCATGACCTGGATGGTCACCTTGTCGGTCGGCTTGATCCGCGCGACCTGGTTCATTGACTTGCGACCATCTCCGGCCGGTTCGCCATCAATGCTCAGAATCACGTCACCCAACTGCAGGCCAGCTTTCTGCGCCGGGCCATCGCGGAAAATCCCCGCGACCACAATCCCCGGGCGTCCCGACAGGCCAAACGATTCGGCCAGTTCCTGAGTCAGCGGCTGCACTTCAATCCCCAGCCAGCCACGAATCACCTGGCCGTGCTCGATGATCGACTTCATCACTTCCATCGCCAGTTTCACCGGAATCGCAAAACCGATACCCTGCGAGCCGCCGGACTTGGAGAAGATCGCCGTGTTGATGCCGGTCAGGTTGCCGTTGGCATCCACCAGCGCACCGCCGGAGTTGCCCGGGTTGATCGCGGCGTCGGTCTGGATGAAGTCTTCGTAGTTGTTCAGGCCCAGCTGATTGCGCCCGGTGGCGCTGATGATGCCCATCGTCACCGTCTGGCCGACGCCGAACGGGTTGCCGATGGCCAGCGCGACGTCACCGATGCGAATGTTGTCGGAGCGACCGATAGTGATCGCCGGCAGGTTTTTCAGATCGATCTTGAGCACGGCGAGGTCGGTTTCCGGATCGCTGCCGATCACCCGGGCCAATGTCTCGCGACCATCCTTGAGCGCCACGACAATCTGATCCGCGCCGCTGGTGACGTGGTTGTTGGTCAGAATGTAGCCTTCCGGGCTCATGATCACGCCGGAACCGAGGCTCGACTCCATGCGCTTCTGCTTGGGCGAGTTGTCACCGAAGAAACGCCGGAACTGTGGGTCTTCAAACAGCGGATGCGCGGGTTTGTTGATGACTTTGGTGGTGTAAAGGTTGACCACCGACGGCGCGGCGATGGTCACCGCATCGGCATAGGACACCGGCCCTTGCTGCACACTGGTGGTTTGCGGGGCCTGTTGCAGGTTGACGTCGAGGCTCGGGAGCCCGACCCACTGCGGGTAACGCTGAATAATCAACAGAGCGATAAGCACACCGGCCAACAGCGGCCAGCCGAAAAAACGCAGCGCCTTGAGCATTAAGCACGTCCTGGAAAAGTTGCAGGCGGGGTCAGACCGCCCATAATGTCGCGCATTATACGAGGCCGCGCGCGCCTCTGAACGGGATATTTAGGAGTCTTTCATGGCCGTTGCCCTCAGCACCCTCGTTGAAGAAGCCGACCGTTACCTTGGCAGTGCGAAAATTGCCGATTATTGCCCCAACGGCCTGCAGGTCGAAGGCCGGCCACAGGTGATGCGCATTGTCAGCGGCGTCACCGCCAGTCAGGCATTGCTCGATGCCGCCGTCGAAGCCGAGGCCGATCTGATACTGGTGCACCACGGTTACTTCTGGAAGGGCGAGAACCCCTGCATCACCGGCATGAAGCAGCGTCGCTTGAAGACCTTGCTCAAGCACGACATCAGTCTGCTCGCCTACCACTTGCCGCTGGACCTGCACCCGGAGGTCGGCAACAACGTGCAACTGGCGCGGCAACTGGACATCACCGTCGAAGGGCCGCTGGACCCGGACAACCTGAAGATTGTCGGCCTGGTCGGGTCGTTGAACGAACCAATGACGGCACGTGATTTCGCCCGCAAGGTAAAAGACGTCATGGGCCGTGAACCGCTGCTGATCGAAGGCAGCCCGATGATTCGTCGGGTCGGCTGGTGCACCGGCGGCGGGCAGGGCTATATCGATCAGGCGGTCGCGGCGGGTGTCGATCTGTATCTGAGCGGTGAAGCGTCCGAGCAGACCTTCCACAGCGCCCGCGAGAACGACATCAGCTTCATCGCTGCCGGTCATCACGCCACCGAACGCTACGGCGTACAGGCCCTGGGCGACTATCTGGCGAAACGCTTCGCCGTCGAACACATCTTCATCGACTGCCCCAACCCGATCTGATGAACTCCGCATTTCTCCTGTAGGACTGAGCCTGCTCGCGATAGCGTTGTCGCTTTCGACATAGCGCTGACTGATACACCGCTATCGCGAGCAGGCTCGCTCCTAAAGGGGCGCGCGCGCCCAAACGAGTGGGCATATTCATATGCCCTTTCGTTCTAGCTTGCGCCCTGATTAGAAGAAGGACGCTGTGCTAGGATTCCCCGCTCGAACACGGCCCGCTGGCCGTTCATAAGAAAGCTTTCGTGAGTAGCCATGGTCGACAAACTGACGCATCTGAAACAGCTGGAGGCGGAAAGCATCCACATCATCCGCGAGGTGGCCGCCGAGTTCGATAACCCGGTGATGCTGTACTCCATCGGTAAAGACTCCGCCGTGATGCTGCACCTGGCACGCAAGGCGTTCTTCCCGGGCAAACTGCCGTTTCCGGTGATGCACGTCGACACCCGCTGGAAATTCCAGGAGATGTACAAGTTCCGCGACAAGATGGTCGAAGAACTGGGCCTGGACCTGATCACCCACATCAACCCCGATGGCGTGGCACAGAACATCAATCCGTTCACCCACGGCAGCGCCAAGCACACCGACATCATGAAGACCGAGGGCCTGAAACAGGCACTCGACAAGCATGGTTTCGACGCAGCCTTCGGCGGTGCCCGTCGCGATGAAGAGAAATCCCGCGCCAAAGAGCGCGTGTACTCGTTCCGCGACAGCAAGCACCGCTGGGACCCGAAAAACCAGCGTCCGGAGCTGTGGAACGTCTACAACGGCAAGGTCAACAAGGGCGAATCCATTCGTGTGTTCCCGTTGTCGAACTGGACCGAACTGGACATCTGGCAGTACATCTACCTCGAAGGCATCCCGATCGTGCCGCTGTACTTCGCCGCCGAACGTGAAGTGATCGAGAAGAACGGTACGCTGATCATGATCGACGACGACCGTATCCTCGAACACCTGTCCGATGAGGACAAGGCACGCATCGTCAAAAAGAAAGTGCGTTTCCGCACCCTTGGCTGCTACCCGTTGACGGGCGCGGTAGAGTCCGAGGCCGAAAGCCTGACGGACATCATTCAGGAAATGCTCCTGACGCGAACTTCCGAGCGCCAGGGCCGGGTCATCGACCACGATGGCGCAGGCTCGATGGAAGATAAAAAACGTCAAGGATACTTTTAAGCTTCAAGTTACAAGCGGCAAGCTGCAAGTTAAAGGCAGTATGCGTAACTTCGCGGTTTGGC
Source organism: Pseudomonas sp. HMWF006 (assembly GCF_003061205.1). Classification (NCBI taxonomy): domain Bacteria; kingdom Pseudomonadati; phylum Pseudomonadota; class Gammaproteobacteria; order Pseudomonadales; family Pseudomonadaceae; genus Pseudomonas; species Pseudomonas sp. HMWF006. The sequence goes on along the minus strand of NZ_QAIU01000380.1, from coordinate 1,692 downwards.
GCTTGCGGCCGGTTGCTGCGAGCCGGAATCGGATGACTCGTAATGGATTTCGAGAAACTGGTTGTGTGGCAGCGAAGCAAATGTCTGGCGGTGAGGATTTTTAGAGAGTTTTCGCGATGCGGGGATTTTGGATTCAAGGATCAGATCACCCGCTCTGCACTGTCAGTGCCTTCCAATATTGCTGAAGGCATGGAGCGCCGGAGTTGCAAAGAAAAGATCCACTTTCTTTGGATCGCTAAGGCGTCTTGTGGAGAGTTGCGAACCCAGATCCTGATAGGCCGAGATATCGCTTACATCGCAGAACCGCTGGCTGAAAATTGGATTATGGAAACCCGAGAGCTTTCTAGAATGCTGGTCGGGTTGATCAACAAAATTTCTGACTAGCTGTACGCCGACAAGCTTGCCGCTTGAAGCTTACAGCTCGGAGCTTGAATGCAATGAGCCACGCATCTGATTTGATCAGCGAGGACATCCTCGCCTACCTGGGCCAGCACGAGCGTAAAGAGCTGCTGCGCTTTTTGACCTGCGGTAACGTCGATGACGGCAAGAGCACCCTGATCGGGCGCCTGCTGCACGACTCCAAGATGATCTACGAAGATCACCTGGAAGCCATCACCCGTGATTCGAAGAAAGTCGGCACCACCGGTGACGACATCGACCTGGCGTTGCTGGTCGACGGTCTGCAGGCCGAACGTGAGCAGGGCATCACCATTGATGTCGCCTACCGTTATTTCTCCACCGCCAAACGCAAATTCATCATCGCCGACACCCCCGGCCATGAGCAGTACACCCGCAACATGGCCACCGGTGCGTCCACCTGTGACCTGGCGATCATCCTCGTCGATGCGCGTTACGGCGTGCAGACCCAGACCCGTCGCCACAGCTTCATCGCGTCCCTGCTGGGCATCAAACACATCGTCGTCGCCATCAACAAGATGGACCTCAAGGACTTCGATGAAGGCGTGTTCGAGTCGATCAAGGCTGATTACCTGAAGTTCGCCGAAGGCTTGAAGATGAAGCCGACCAGCATGCACTTCGTGCCGATGTCGGCGCTGAAGGGCGACAACGTGGTGAACAAGTCCGAGCGCTCGCCGTGGTACACCGGCCAGTCGCTGATGGAAATCCTCGAGACCGTGGAAGTGGCGGGCGACCGCAACTTCACCGATCTGCGTTTCCCGGTGCAGTACGTCAACCGTCCGAACCTGAACTTCCGCGGTTTCGCCGGCACCCTCGCCAGTGGCATCGTCAAGAAGGGCGACGAAGTGGTGGTGCTGCCGTCGGGCAAGAGCAGCCGCGTGAAATCCATCGTCACCTTCGAAGGTGAACTGGAGCACGCCGGCCCGGGTCAAGCGGTGACGCTGACCATGGAAGACGAAATCGACATCTCCCGTGGCGACCTGCTGGTGCATGCCGACAACGTGCCGCCGGTCACCGACAGCTTCGAAGCGATGCTGGTGTGGATGGCTGAAGAGCCGATGCTGCCGGGCAAGAAATACGACATCAAGCGCGCTACCAGTTACGTGCCGGGCTCGATCGCCAGCATCGTCAACAAGGTCGACGTCAACACCTTGGAAGAAGGCCCGGCGAGCGCGTTGCAGCTCAACGAAATCGGCAAGGTGAAGATCGCGCTCGACGCGCCGATCGCCCTCGACGGTTACGAGAGCAACCGCACCACTGGCGCCTTCATCGTCA